>JAUXNL010000466.1 GCA_030684415.1 Moraxellaceae bacterium
CGCCATGGCCTGAAGCCGGCCCAGCAGTTGCCGGTGCTCCCCCGGTGCCAGCAGTTGCAAGCGCGGCAGCGCCAGCTCGACCAGCGGCAGGGCATGCGCCATTTCCAGATCGCCTAGCGCCTGGTAAATCCACATCACATCTGCCTGCAACCCGGATTGCTGCTCACGCATGAAAGTACTGACCGTCAGCGCGGGCAGCCCACTCTGTTTCGCCGTTAGCGCAAACAGCAGGGCTTCGGTGCCGCGCGGCGTCTCAAGCGCCTTTACAACACTGGCAGGCAAGCGTTCATGCATCTGACGTGCGCACTGCAGCTCTGCCGGATTCACCGTTCCTACGCGCGCCACCATCGACGCAGACAAGGATTCAGACGAGGCCGCGGACTGAACAGCCGGCCGAACAGCATCGGCGGATGGTAGGAGGGTTGTCATTGGCGCCGCTGTTGGGGCCGATGCTGGGTCCGGCCGCTGAAACTCAAGCGGCGGCAAATCACCTGACGTTTCAGCAGACGCTGGTGCGGTGGCCGTCGTTGACACCGAAGACTCTGCCAGCCCCGATACACCTGCCGGCAAAACTGCCCCTGACGATGCAGCCAAACGCTGCGCTGCTGCCAGTCCACGATCCTGCTCCCGCTGACGTACCCGTGCGAGCACGAGGTACTCCTCACCCAGCACACGAATACGCTCATCGAGCGGTGGATGCGTCGCCAGCCAACGTGAAAAATGCAGCGCTTCGCCAAAACAAAGATGGCTCATGTCTTCCGCATGCAGATTATCGAGCACAGAGCCTTCGGCCTGGTTGCGGATACGGATCAGCGCATGGGCAAGCCCGCTGGGATTGCGCGTGAACTGCACGCTGGAGGCATCCGCCAGAAATTCGCGCTGACGTGAAATCGCCGCTTTGATCACACGCCCGAAGAAAAGACCGATAGCGCCCACCAGCCAGATAAGAAGGCCGGCCACAATCATCATGAGCGCTCCCCGGTTGTCACGACTACGCACAACATTCGACACGCGTGCATGCCGCATCAGAAAGCTGCCGAGTTGCCCGATCACGAGAATACCGCCGAGTATCATCATCAAGCGCATGTTCAGACGCATGTCACCGTTGAGGATATGGCTGTATTCATGCCCGGCAACCGCCTGCAATTCGTCACGGGTAAAGGCGGCGAGTGCGCCGCCCGTCACCACCATGACGGTGTCATCCGGGCGAAGGCCCGCGACAAAAGCATTGATTCCCGCCTCCCGATCCATGACATACAGCGCGGGCACGGGCACGCCGGAGGCGATCGACATTTCCTCGACCACATTGATGAACTGGCGCTCCTGCAGATCACGCGTGGCGAAGTCGATGCGACGGGCGCCGATACTGCGCGCCAATGCCGTGCCACCACCGCTCAAGCGCAAATACTCAACCAGACAGCCTGTCATGACGGCAATCAGCGTGCCGAGCAGGGCCTGCGGACTCCAGTCATGCCAGAACAGGGTATCGCCGGGATGTAGCGCGCCCAGCATCACCAGCATCAGATAAAAAACGGCATCGACTGCCACCATGGTCAGTGCCACGGCCAGCACAAAATAGGCAAGCAAAAGCCCGGTCTTGCGCCGGGCTATGTCCTGATGATCGAAAAAATTCACGGCGGGGCCGGATGCGAGCCGTCAGTGCCGACTCAGAAGCTGACGCGCACTGGCTGACGCGCTTCTACATTGGTGATTTCGAGCTGTGCCGCCTTGGTAAAACCGAAGGCGCCGGCCACAAAGAAATTGGGGAATTTTTCACGCACGATGTTGTACGCCATCACCGAATCATTGAAAGCCTGGCGGGCAAAGCCCACGCGGTTTTCAGTGGAGGCCAGCTCCCCCATCAGTTGCTGCATGGTTTCGTTGGCTTTGAGGTCGGGATAGTTTTCAGACACCGCCATCAGACGGCCCAGCGATGCCCCCAGCAGACCTTCGGCCTGCCCCAGCTTGGCCATTGTCTCCGGGTTTCCAATAGCGGCCGCCACGGCTTTCTCGGCAGAAACAGCCTGATTGCGGGCGGCGATCACATTGGTCAGCGTGTCTTTCTCATGCGCCATATAAGCCTTGGCGGTCTCCACGAGATTCGGGATGAGCTCGTAACGACGCTGCAACTGCACGTCAATCTGCGCGAAGGCGTTCTTGAAATGATTCCTGAGCGTCACCAACCGGTTGAAGATGCCGACAAAGAACAGCGCAATCGCTGCCAGCACCCCGAGAAACAACAGCAAGCCGACCATTCACGTTCTCCCTGAAAGACCCTCCCGACGGGGTCTGTGCCGACAATAACAGTGCCGTAAAAGCACCGCTACCCATGCCGGCGCCGGAGAAGAGGACCGGCGCCATCAGGCGCTGAACTGTACCGGCACGTAGTGATCCACCAGCAGCAGGATGAAAAGCAGGAAAAGATACGTGATGGAGTAACCGAAGGTCTGCATCGGCACTTTGGGGTCGCTCTGGAACTTCAGTCGAATGGCATAGAGCAGGAAAATCGCTCCCAGCACGCTGGAGCCCACCAGATAAATCAGCCCGCTCATCCCCGTGAGATAAGGCAACAGGGCCGTCAGCAACAAGATGACGGTATAGAGCAGCACCGAGGTCTTGGTGAAATCGAGACCATGCGTCACCGGCAGCATGGGAATGTCGGCTTTGGCATATTCATCGCGACGATGGATGGCCAGCGCCCAGAAATGCGGCGGCGTCCACGCGAAGATGATCAGGACCAAAAGCAGCGCATGCGGGTGTACTTCACCGGTGACGGCCGTCCAGCCCAGCAGCGGTGGAATGGCGCCGGCAAGCCCACCGATGACGATGTTCTGCGGTGTCGCACGTTTGAGCCAGAGCGTGTAGATAAAGGCATAGCCGATCAGGCCGACAAAGGTCAGGACCGCCGTCAGCACATTGATGAACGTCACCAGAATGAACATCGACAATGCCGCCAGCACAGCGGCAAATACCAGCGCAGCACGCGTATTCACCCGCCCCTGGACCAGCGGACGCTGATGCGTGCGCGCCATGATCGCGTCAATGCGCTGATCCATGATCTGGTTGACGGCTGCAGAGGCCATCATCGCCAGCGCCATGCCCAACGACCCGAGCACGAGCACGCGCAGTGGAGGCAGTGTCGGCGTCGCGATAACCATCCCGATGACGGCCGTCACCATGAGCAGCGCGACAACTCCCGGCTTGGTCAGCTCCCAGTAGGCACGCCAGAGCGGTGGCAACGGCTTTTCCTGCAACGAGACAGTGCTCACGATTTTCCTTCCTGCACGAGGCTGTAGAGCAGCGCAACCAACACCTGCAGGAGCAGCAGCGCGACAAAATTGTGGGCCACGGCAACCGCCAGCGGCAGCCCGAGGACGACATTGGAAATACCGAGGAGTACCTGTATCAGCAACACCCCGCCCAGCATGAGCGCAAAGCGGCGATAGCGCTCCGTCGCGGCCTTAAACCACAACAGCGCCGCCAACAGCCCCAGCACAGCGAGTGTCAGCCACGCGCCGATGCGATGGGCCACATGAATCGTGAGCTTGGCAGCGGCATCGAGATGGGGCGCAAACTCATACGTCGTGCCCGCGTAAGTGTGGATGGCAAACGCTTCTTGCCAGTCCAGCAACTCAACCCAGCCGTTTTGACAAATCGGCAAGCCGCTGCAAATCGTGGCCGCGTAATTGGAGGCCGTCCAACCGCCCAGTGCGATCTGGGCGATCAATACCCCCGTGCCAAGCACCGTCAGCGGCAACAGCCCACGCATGGCCTGCTGCCCACTCGCACGCAAGAATGGAGACAGCCGGGTTGCCAGCAAAAAGATGACCGTAAAGGTGGTAAAGCCCAGCAGCAGATGCCCCGTCACCACCGGCGGAAACAACTTCATGGTGACCGTCCACGCGCCGAAAGCCCCTTGCAGGCAAACCAGTATCAGCAGGAAAACGGCATGTTTGACCGGAATGTCTTTTTCCCGGCGCGCGGCTACCAGCGCCAGGCCCGCCATCAGGATGCACAAAAGGCCGATCGCCTTCGCAAAGTGCCGGTGAATCATTTCTGGCCAGGCTTTGGCCGCCACCAACGGTTGCTCGGGGTACAAGGCATTGGCCCGTGCAATCGCCTGCTCGGACAGCGGCACCGTGATGGAGCCGTAACAGGTCGGCCAGTCCGGGCAACCCAGACCGGCATCTGCCAGTCGCGTCCAAGCGCCGAGCGCCACTACACACGCGGTCACCAGCACACTGATGACCGCCAGACGGGTAAGCCAGAGACGAGCAGGTGAATCAGCCAATTTGGGATGCCTTCAAAAGTTTGCGGAGGTCTTTGAGTGTGTCCTCCGCCTTGATGACGGAGGTAGGCTCATCTGCTTCGGGCGGATACGTCAGCATCATCCAGCCCATCGGGTCCATCAGATACAGCAGGCCGGCATTTGCCGCACCGACACTGGCGCGCTGCAGCGCGACATCAACAACAGAGGCATCGGCCCGGACCCGGATGAAGTCTGCAAATTCGTTCTGCAAAAGCTCAGCCGTCGCCGCGTCGACAGGGCCGGTTTCAATCAGCAACTGACGTACACGCTCGGACTCACGCCCCGTCGCCAGTCGAATCTGGCGCATCTGGAACAGGCGGTTGCGGCAGGCTTGTGCGCACTCTGCCGGCAATACATACACCAGCCACCACTTGCCTTTGGCAAAGGCCGCGTCTACCGCCATACCTGCAGGCGCCGCCGCCTGCAAATCCGCCACAGCCAGCGGTGGGTCCAGCAGCCGGCCATGGTTGGTGGCGGCACCCTGATACCAGTTCTGCACATAGGCCAGTTGGCCGATCACGAAGGGCACGACAAAAGAGGCCAGCAACAGCAACAGCAGGCGACGGTTCTTGCGCCGCTGCTGCAACTGCTCGGGCGTCAGCTCAGGCGTAGGGTCTGTCGTAGGTACGGGGGCTTCACTCATGTTGGGCTCTTGCGCAGATTCACGACCAGCAACACCACCAGCACTGCCGTCATGAGGGCAAACCACTGGAAGGCATAGGCGCGATGTTTGTCAGGCGACATACCAAGCCGGTCGGCGGGCCGCCATTCACGGACAAAACCGTCAGGCGCCGCCGGATCCAGCCGGATCACAAAGGGCCGCAATTCTACACCAAGCGCTGCGGCAATATGAGGCATGTCCAGACGGGGAACACGCAGCGGACGCTGCCGGTAATCCGGCGCTCCCACCGTAAAAAACGCCGACGGCATGGCCACCGTACCCACGACCGACGCAGCGCTTGCCGGCGGCACCGGGGGCAGCAACTGCATGTCAGCCGCCACCGGCACCCAGCCACGATTGACCAGAATCGCTTGCGCCTCCCCTTCCGGCAGGAACACCGTGTAAACATGGAAGCCCGCCACAGGGCCGCGCATCTGGTTTTCCAGATAGACCAGCCGGCTGTTGTCATAGTGTCCGCTGAGCTGGACAGGCTGATCCTCGATGTCAGCGCCCCGGGCCAGCACGTCCGACAGTGGCAGCGGAGCCGCATCGGCATGGGAGACATAACGAGCCGTGATCTGCTCCTTTTCCACTGCCCGCTGCCACTGCCACACCCCCAGCCGGGCAAAAAAAGCCATGCCCGCCAACGCCAGCAACAGCGCCCAAAGGGGCGGCGACCAACGCCAGCGCCCACAGCGGACGTCGAGTTGCCTCAGCAAAAATGCGCGCATGATTTACACTCTCCGCCCCGCACTCATCTGGTGTCCGCCATGTGGATCAAAGCTTTTGTCCTGCTCGTCATGCTGGCCATTCTGGTCAACCTGTTTATCGCACTGCGCCATCTGGTGAAAGGGAACAAGGACAGTTCGTCACAAAGCCTGAAACACCTGCAATGGCGACTGGGGCTGTCGATCGCCCTGCTGTTCGGACTCGCGCTGGCCTCGCACTTCGGCATCATCGCCCCGCATGCCCTGCAGCCCGTCCCCGCCAACACCGCAGCACCAGCACCCTGACCGGAAGCGGGCTGCCCCGTCGGCCTGCGACCAAAAAAGCGCCGCAATAGAAAAAGCCCGGAATTTCCGGGCTTTTTCATGGGCCGCCAGTGGTATTGGTCAGAACCAGTACACCACCAGGAAGAGGAACAGCCAGACCACGTCCACAAAGTGCCAATACCAAGCAGCCGCTTCAAAGGCGAAGTGGTTGTCCGGTGTCAGATGACCTTTGAGCGTGCGGATGAACATCACGATCAGCATGATGGTACCGATGGTCACGTGCAGGCCATGGAAGCCGGTCAGCATGAAGAAGGTGGAGCCATAAATACCGGACTTCAGCGTCAGGCCCATTTCGGTGTAAGCGTGAATATATTCCTCAACCTGCAGACCCAGGAAAATCAGGCCGAGGATGAACGTGATCGCCAGATAATTACGCTGCTTGATACGGTCGCCAGCGATAACCGCATGATGAGCAATCGTCAGTGTCCACGAAGAAATCAGCAGGATGACCGTGTTGTAGAACGGCAGGCCCCAAGGCCCCATGGCCGTTGTGGTAACGCCATCCGGTGTTTTCACGAGAGGCCACATGGCCTGGAAATCAGGCCAGAGCAATTCATGCGTCATCGGACCACGGCCATCTCCACCTAGCCAGGAAGGCTCGCCACTCAGCCAAGGCACTACCAACCAGCGCGCATAGAACAGCGCGCCAAAGAAGGCCGCAAAGAACATCACTTCCGAGAAAATGAACCAGGTCATGCCCTGACGGTAAGACAGATCCATCTGTGCCGAGTTCATGTTGGCCAGCGACTCGCGCGCCGTGTCACGGAACCAGAAGAACATCAGCGCAAGCACGCCAACCAAGCCAATCGGGAACAGGAATGCCAGAGTACCGGCGCCCTTTTCCTGCATGCCACGGCTAAGGTCCGTCACGCCATTACCCTGGATCAGGCCGGCAGCACCGATCACGAAGATAAAAAGAATGAACGAGCCGAGAAACGGCCACGGACTGGATGCTGGCACATAGTAGCTCGTCGGCTTCTGGCCGGCAGGGCTCTGGTGGGCAGAGTGGCTTGCAGACATGCGATGTCTCCCTTTTCGTATTGCTTGTGGTCAAACCGGACTCAGCGTGACGCTGTTCTGGCCTGACCCGTCATGTTGTAAAACTTGTACGACAGCGTGATGGTGGTGAGATGCTTGGGAATGGCCGGGTCCACATAAAAAATCATCGGCATGGACGCGCCCGCTCCTCCCTCCAGACGCTGCTCATCAAAACAGAAACACTCTGTCTTTTTGAAATACTGCGCCGCCTCTGCCGGCGAGACCGAAGGGATCGCCCTTCCACTCACCGCCACATCCGCCCGGTTTTTCACGTAAAACATGGTCTTCGTGATGTCACCGGGATGCACCCTTACCATCGGCGCTTCGTAGTCGAAATCCCAAGGAAGCCCCTTGTCAGTCGACACCAGAAACTCGATCTTCAGCAAACGGCTGTCATCAACTGCACCAGCCGGCACTGCGGCGGCCTTCATGGATGTCTTGCCGTTCAGCCCCGTGATCTCGCAAAACGCATCATAAATCGGGGGCATCACAAACACGGCAAACACAAACATGGCCGGCACTACCAGCCCCAAACGCCAGAGCAGTCGACGGTTTTTTTCCGCCGTTGTCAGTACGTGTGGCTGACTTGCATCGGTCATCAGGTCTTGCTCCAGAGCAAAAACCGGAACCGGCGGGCCTCCCTTCCCTGCCGGACTGCGTCGATCATTTCACTACCGGCGGCACTTCAAAGGTGTGATACGGCGCCGGGCTCGGCACTGTCCATTCCAGACCTTCGGCACCTTCCCACGGCTTGTCTTCAGCCTTGGGACCCTTCTTCGCGGTCAGCAATACGGCCAGGAAGAGCAACTGCGACAGGCCGAACCAGAAGCCGCCAATCGAAATCCAGAAGTTCAGGTCAGCAAACTGCTGCGAGTAGTCGGCATAGCGGCGTGGCATGCCGGCCAGTCCCACGAAGTGCATGGGGAAGAACAGCAGGTTGACCGAGAGCAGCGAATTCCAGAAGTGCCATTTGGCCAAGGTGTCGTTGTACATGTGGCCGGTCCACTTCGGCAGCCAGTAATACGCTCCGGCAAACATCGAGAACAGTGCACCGGACACCAGCACATAGTGGAAATGCGCCACCACGAAGTACGCATCCTGATACTGATAGTCAGCAGGAGTGATCGCCAGCATCAAACCGGAGAAACCACCGATGGTGAACAGCACCACAAAGGCGATGGCAAACAGCATCGGCACTTCGAAGGTCATCGAGCCCCTCCACATGGTGGCGACCCAGTTGAACACCTTCACACCCGTCGGCACGGAAATCAGCATGGTCATGTACATGTAGAACAGCGACCCCGCCAACGGCAGGCCGGTGGTGAACATGTGATGCGCCCAGACCACGAAGGACAGCAGGGCAATCGACGCCGTGGCGTACACCATCGAGGCATAACCGAAGAGCGGCTTGCGCGCGAACGCAGGAATGACGGCCGAGACAATGCCGAACGACGGCAGAATCATGATGTACACCTCGGGGTGCCCGAAGAACCAGAAAATATGCTGGAACATCACGGGGTCACCACCACCGGCCGCATCAAAGAAGCTGGTGCCGAAATGACGGTCTGTGAGCATCATGGTCACCGCACCAGCCAGTACAGGCATCACGGCAATCAGCAGGAAGGCAGTAATCAGCCAGGTCCAGACGAAGAGCGGCATTTTCATGAACGTCATGCCAGGGGCACGCAGATTGAAAATGGTCACGACGACGTTGATGGCACCCAGGATGGAGGAAATACCCATCAGGTGGACAGAGAAAATGAACAGGTCAGTACTCGGAGGACCATAGGTCGTGGACAGCGGCGCATAGAACGTCCAGCCGAAGTTGGGTGCCGGGCCCATACCCATGATCGACATCACCACCGATGCAATCAGGATGGCAAACGCAAACGGCAGCAGCCAGAAGCTGAAGAGATTCAGACGCGGCAAGGCCATGTCCGGCGCGCCGATCATCATCGGCACCATCCAGTTAGCAAAGCCGGTAAAAGCCGGCATGATCGCGCCGAACACCATGATGAGACCGTGAACGGTGGTCATCTGGTTGAAGAAATCCGGCTGCACCAGTTGCAGGCCCGGATACATCAGCTCAGCGCGAATCACCATCGCGGCGGCGCCGCCGGTGAGCAGCATGGCAAAAGCGAACATCAGGTACATCGAACCGATATCTTTATGGTTCGATGTCGTGAACATGCGCTTCCAGAAAGGCGCAAGCTCGTGATGGTGGTGGTCGTGTGTGTCGTGGGAAGCGGCGTGGCTCATGTCTGTTGTCTCCCCTGCTTACTTGGCAACGTCGGAGGGCTGCACGAGATCACCCGTGTCATTGCCCCACGCATTACGGGTATAGGTAATGACGGCCGCAATTTCTTTTGCCGTCAGGACGCCCTTCCAGGCTGGCATCGCATTCTTGCCGTTATTCAGGATATTGATGTGCGCCGCTGTATCGCCCTTCACTGAAGTGATCGCGGAGCCCTTCAAACCCGGGAACATCGGGGGCAGGCCCACGCCTGTTACCTGGTGGCAAGCAGCACACTTGCCGTTGTAAATCTCTTCGCCCAACTTGTTAGCTTCAGCAACATCGGCAAACTTGTAGTCAACCGAGCTGGCAGCTGCCTTGGCCTCTTCTTCGGCCTTGACCTTCGCTTCCTTCAGCCAGACGTCAAAATCGGCCTGTGATTTCGCTTCAACCACAATCGGCATGAAGGCGTGGTCCTTGCCGCAGAGCTCCGCGCAACGACCACGGTAAATCCCTTCTTTGCCAACAGGCACATTCGTCCAGACTTCATTGATGAAGCCGGGGATGGCGTCTTTCTTGACGGCGAAATCGGGCACCCACCACGCATGAATCACATCATCCGCGGTCACGAGAAAGCGCACT
>JAUXNL010000467.1 GCA_030684415.1 Moraxellaceae bacterium
CGGCCGAAGCGGTGGTGATGGTCTTTGTGAAAGCCGAAATGGCGATGCATATTTTAGAGCCTTTCTAGATATATCGAAATCATAGATATATCGGATTGGCAGGGGGTCAAGATCGATATATCGAATTAGTATCGTTCGAGAGACCGGCGCCTGTACGGCGCCTGTACGGCGCCTGCGAGGGCCTGTCGGTCTTGCTCCGGGCCACTTGCGCGTTAAGATGGCGCGATGAGACTGTTCGCGTTCGCTTTTCTAGCCGTGATTGTTTCGCTGTTGTCGGCCGCGACGCCGACGAAAGCAGACTCCCGCTGCACGGTGCGGAGCGCGGCTACGGCGACAGTGGCGCAGATCGCAGGCGATCCCGACCGCTGGATGGGTCGCTGCGTGACCGTCTCCGGCCTGGTCGACGGCATCTCGATCTATGAGGGCGGCGACGGCTTCTACCGCCTGTACCCGGAAGCCGTGACCCCGTCGTCCAACGGCCTCAGACTGGGCCTCGACAACCGGCGGGTCCTGGGCGCCGCCCGCGCGTTCGAGCTGGCGAAAGTGACGGGCAGGGTTCAGGATTGTGAATCCGTCAGTGACATGGTCCAGGCCAGCGCGGGCCCGGGCGAGATCGTCTTCGTTTCCGGCTACTGCCATTCTCACAGGGGCGCTTACCTGTGGGTGGAGACCATCAGCTCTGGGCCGTTCAGACCGCCGGTCCGTCAGCTTCGGCGCAAGGCCGATGACTACGGCGACCTCGCCCCTGCGCCGCGGGATTGGGAGCATCGCGAGGCGGTTGACGAAATCGTTGGCCGGTTCCTTGCCGCGCTTGGGGCGGGGGACCGCGAAACGCTGCTTGATATGATCAAGCCCTATCCGGACATGGAGCCTGACAAGGAAGAGCTTCAACAGCTCGCCTTCCTGCTGGAGGTGCGGAAGTCGCCGTTCGCCCCGCTGCGCCGGGCCGCTGTAGCTCAGACCGAGATCTTCATCGAGCGCTACTCCGACGAGGGCGAGATTGTCGTCGGCTCTGACACATACGCTTCGACCGTCTGCTTCTGTCCGGTCGGCGACTGCTCGGGGCGCTGGCCGATTGCCTCCTTCGATGCCGACAACATGCCGTCGAGGCCCTATGCCTGCATCGAGGTGACGCCGTACCAAGCGCCGCCGCATGGCACGCGTGTGAACATCGTTGTGCCGATGGCGACGGTTGGGATGGCCGAGCCGGCCGCGCCGTAGCTCAGCTTCACACCCCCTGTAGCACCTCGGCCAGCAGACGGCCCTCGGCGGCCCGGCTGGAGCCCGCCCGCCAGGCGACGACGATCTCTCGGCTGGGGTGTTCGGCCTGGAGGGGGCGGGTGGTGACGTTGACGTGCTCGGTCAGGCCGGCGTTGACGGCCATGGCC
>JAUXNL010000216.1 GCA_030684415.1 Moraxellaceae bacterium
CGTCCGCGTGGCGCGGCAGCACGCCCGCCAGATGTCGTCGCTCGACTGCTCGGCGTGGTCGGGCGCGGGCTTCCACATCCTGATGGGCTCGCCGGCCGAGCCGCGCAGGCGGCCGCGAGAGTCAAAAATGCCGGCGCGAGCGCTGCCGGTGCCGACATCAATGCCGAGGAAGTGGTTCATTTCAGGAGCGACCGGAGCCGGATCGGGGTTTCAGCAAAACCGTCGCCAGCAGGCCGGTGAGCAGCAGCGCGGCGGTGCCGAAAACGATGGTCAGGAAACCATGGAACGGACTGCTCCAGCCGGCGAGCGCCCCGCCCCACTTCGGGGAAAGGCTCATCCAGAGGATCACCAGCACGCCCGTCGCCACGGCGACCAAGGCCGCGGACCTGCCGGCGCGGCGCGAGAGGAAGCCGAGCAGAAACAGACCGAGCATGCCGCCGCCGAAGATGCCGGCGAGCGTCCACCAGGCGTCGAGCGCGCTGCGGACGTTGATCATCGCCAAGGCCAGCCCGGTGCCGAGCACCCCGCAAATGATCGTCGCCCCGTAGAGCGCCTTCATCTTCTGCCTCTCAGTCGATGTGCGGTTGATGTAGCGCTGGTAATAATCGTTGAGGAAGATCGTCGCCGATGAGTTCAGGCTGCTTGAAATCGTGCTCATGGCGGCGGCGAAGATCGAGGCCACCAGCAAGCCGGTGACGCCGGGCGGCAGGACGGAAACGATGAACCACGGGAAGACGGAATCGCTCCGCGCGGGGTCGCGATAGACCTCCGGCAGCAGATCCGGCTGCGAGGTGTAGAAGGCGAACAACGCCGTCCCGATGAAGAAGAAGAGCGCGGAAAGCGGCACGTAGAGCAGGCTGCCGAGCCAGATGCTCTTCCGCGCCTCGGCGTCCGAGCGCGTGGTGTGGTAGCGCTGCACGTAGCTCTGATCCACGCCGAAGTTCTGCAGGTTGATGATCAGGCCGTAAACCAGCACGACCCAGAAGGTGGACTCGGTCAGGCTCGGACCGAAGCTGCCGAGGGAGAACTTGCCGTGCTCCGCCGCGAGGGTGAACAACTGCCCGGGGCCTTCCGGCAGGCCGAAGACCATGAGCAGGGCGCAGACCACCGCGCCCACCATGAGGACCACCGTCTGGATGGCGTCGGTCCAGATCACGCCGACAATGCCGCCGATGAAGGTGTAGAGCGTGGTGGTGACGCCGGTGACGAGGATGATCATCCGGATGTCCCACCCGAGGAGCACATGCATGGGCAGGGCCATCAGGTAGGTGACCGTGCCGATGCGGGCGAGCTGGGTCAGCAGGTAACACGCGCTGGTATAGGCCCGCGCCCAGGGCCCGAAACGCTCTTCCAGATGCGCGTAGGCCGAAATCTGGCCGCTGTTGCGGTAGAACGGCAGGAACCAGCGCACGGCGACAAAGGCCGCCAGCGGGATGGACAAGCTGAAGACGAAGGAATTCCAGTTGCTCGCAAATGCCTTCCCCGGGAGGGCGAGAAAGCTGATGCTGCTCACGTAGGTGCCGAGGATGGACAGGCCGGTGAGCCAGCCCGGCAGGCTGCCGGAGGCGACGGTGAAACCGGCGACGGAGCGGCTCTTTTCCCAAAACGAAAGCCCCACGGCGAGCGTGGCGGCAAAGTAGCCGACCAGCACAACAAGATCGAGGGTGGTGAAATGGCTCGCGGGCATGATCAGTGCGCTTCGCGCCGCCAGGCGCTTTCGCCCACCGCCAGGTAGTCGAAGCGGCAGCGCATTCCCGCCCCGAGCGGGCTGCAGCAATAAATCCCGGCTTCCATGAG
>JAUXNL010000479.1 GCA_030684415.1 Moraxellaceae bacterium
AGCCATGAAGATGGAGCATCGCCTGCGCGCGCACCACGCCGGCTTTGTCACGGCCATCGATGTATCGGCCGGCGATCTGGTGAGTGAGGGACAGATACTGGTCGAAGTCGAGGCGGCGACGTCATGAGTATCCCTCCGCTCTGGCAGCCCTCTCCCGAACGCATTTCCCGCACACGGCTGGCCAACTGGCAACACTGGCTGCAACAGGAAAAAGGCCTGACCTTTGCCGACTATGCTGCGCTGCACGCATGGTCGGTCACAGATCGCGAAGCCTTCTGGAGCAGCCTTGCCGAGTACTTTGACGTCCGGTTTCACGCGCAGCCTGCCGCTACGCTCGGGCAAGACAGCATGCCGGGCGCGGAATGGTTTCCAGGAGCTGAGCTGAATTTTTCCGAGCATCTGCTGCGCTACCGCGATGAACGTCCAGCACTGGTGGGCTATCTCGAAAATGGTGAATGCCGACGCTTCTCGTATGCCGAACTGCATGAAGCCGTCAAACACGTTGCTGCTTTTTTCCGTGCACAGGGCGTCACTGCTGGAGATCGCATTGCCGGCTTCATGCCGAATATTCCTGAAAGCGTGATTGCCATGCTGGCGGCGAGCAGTATCGGTGCCATCTGGTCTTCCTGCTCTCCCGATTTCGGTTTGCAAGGCGTGCTCGATCGCTTCGGCCAGATCACCCCGACCCTTCTGATCTGCGCCGACGGCTACTACTACAACGACAAGCGTCAGGACTGTCTTGAGCGCATTGCCGCCTTGCAGCAGGCACTGCCATCACTCAAGGCCGTACTCGTGGTGGGATTGACTCAGCCGTCTCCCGACCTGACCGGCATTGCTCATGCTCGTCACTGGGACGAAGCGCTGACGTTCGCGGCGGACGAGCTGACTTTTGCATCGCTCCCGTTCGCTCATCCGCTTTACATCCTGTACTCATCTGGCACAACCGGCGTCCCGAAATGCATCGTGCATGGCGCCGGAGGCACCCTGCTGCAGCACCTCAAAGAGCTGGCCCTGCACACCGACATTGATCGCGATGATGTAGTTTTTTACTACACCACTTGCGGCTGGATGATGTGGAACTGGCTGGTGTCCACCCTGGCGCTGGGTGCTACCGTCGTGCTCTATGACGGCTCACCGTTTGCGCACAAGCCCGACATCCTCTGGGATATCGCCGAGAAAGAAAGCATCTCCATTTTTGGCACCAGTGCCAAATATCTGGCCGCGCTGGAGAAAGCCGGCGCCAAGCCCGGCCATACGCACAAGCTCAATGCACTGAAGGCCGTGCTCTCCACCGGTTCACCGCTGGCTCATGAAGGCTTCGACTACGTTTACCGCGACATCAAGGCCGATATCTGCCTGTCGAGCATTTCTGGCGGCACCGACATCATTTCCTGTTTTGCGCTTGGCAATCCGGCCTTGCCCGTTCGACGTGGCGAGCTGCAATGCAAAGGTCTGGGAATGGCCGTCGATATTTTCAGCGAAGACGGCCAGTCAATGACGGGTGAAAAGGGCGAGCTGGTCTGCACCAGTGCCTTCCCCTCCATGCCGATTGCCTTTTGGGGCGACAGTGACGGCAAGAAATACCGCAAAGCCTATTTCGAGCGTTTCCCCGGTCTGTGGGCACATGGCGATTATGGCGAGCAAACGGCGGCAGGCGGCGTCATCATCCATGGTCGCTCCGATGCCGTGCTCAATCCGGGTGGTGTACGCATCGGCACTGCTGAAATCTATCGCCAGGTGGAAAAAGTGCCGGAAGTGCTGGAGTCGATTGCCATCGGCCAAGACTGGCAAGGAGATGTGCGTGTCGTTCTTTTCGTGAAGCTGCGCGATGGCATCGTACTGGACGAGACACTGCAGACGACTATTCGCCGCACCATCCGCAGCCATACCACACCACGCCATGTCCCGGAAAAAATCGTGCAGGTCAGCGACATCCCTCGCACCATCAGCGGCAAAATTGTCGAACTGGCGGTGCGGAATGTGGTGCATGGCCTGCCGGTGCAAAACACCGATGCTCTGGCCAACCCTGAGGCACTGGAGCACTTCCGCCAGCGCTCAGAACTGCTGACATGAGCCGTGCGCTTACGCCGCGCCGCCTTTTACTTCGGGCAGGCTTTTAGCTTGCGCAACAATGTCTCCAACTCATCCAGGATGAGACAAGATCAATGAAAAAGGGCCCATCAGGGCCCTTTTTCATTGTGTGCTTGCAGCAGAAGATTACGTCCAGAAATAGCTGGACTGGCGCAACACGATGTTATCGACAATATAGCTGGCCAGCGCCGACACCGTAATTTGCGGATTGACCGTCAGCTCACTGGGGAACAGGCTGGCATCCGCCACAAAAAGCCCCTTCATTTCATGTGCTTCGCCATACGGGTTGACCACCGAATTGAAGGGGTCTTTGCCCATGCGGCATGTCCCCTGCGGGTTATAGGCAATCATGCGCATCGTATAAAGACCGAGTGAGCCGTAATCAATCTTGTCGACGGCTTTGTCGAGGTTAAACACACTGGTAGCGGCTGTGCGGTCATAGGAAGGCAGATAGACCTTTTCAGCACCGGCGGCAAACATTATGCGGCCGGCACGTCGCAAGCCCGCACGCATGGCGTCAAACTCGTCACGACTCAGATTCCACTCGATGCGTTTGTCACCCGTGTAGGGATCACCAATCCACTGCACATAGCCTTGACCATGGTCCTGGATGAACACGTTCAGTGCCGAGAAATACTTGTATTCCTTCATGAAGCGGATGTGGTCGTCACCCTCTCCCAGCTCGCCCTGAGAAATCAACTGCACCGGCGCCGCCAGCCCCGTTTCCATGGTCATGTAGCTGTTTTTGGCATTGTGGAATTCATTGACATACACGCCCGTCAACGCACCACGCCAGCCATACACCGGCTCGGGGAACTTGCCGAACACGGAAACACCCGGGCGGACGGAAAGATTACGGCCCAGCATATTGCTTTGTCGGCCCAAACCACTTTTCTGCAACAGCAACGGCGACTGGATGGGGCCGGCAGCCACAATCACAATTTGGCTTTCCACCGCAAAATTGGCCACGACCTGTTTGGTATCCGGGTCGATAAACCGGCCCTCGACCCCAGCCGCACGACCATTACGACCGTTGACGAAGTCGACATGCGCATCGCCATACACTTCTGCACCCTCGGCAACCGCCCAAGGCAAATACGTCACCAGCATGGAAAGCTTGCGGTCAGAAGGGCAGCCAGCAAGGCACAGCCCGGTCAGGGCGCACTGTTTCACATTGCGCGAGAGCGGCTTCCATGACCAGCCCATGGACTCACAGCCCTGCACCACCAGATTGGCAGAGTCATTGATTTCATGCGGCTCGTTGACATGGACGCCGAGATTTTTCTCGATCTTGTCAAAGTGCGGCTTGAGTTGTTCGGGTGTCAGGTTTTCAAGACCGTGATCTTTCGCCCATAGCTTCAGTACCGCATCCGGCAAACGTGCCGACGAGGTTGCGCTGACGACGGTGGAACCGCCGACCATCGAGCCTTGCAGCAGAATGAGGTCGCCAGTGGAGTTGGTTTGCAAACCCGCATCCTGATACATGCGCGCCATGCTATCGGTCATGTCTTCTTTGAAGTCGGCACTGGGAACATAGCGGCCTGCTTCGAGCACGATGACGGAGCGCCCGGATTTTGCCAGCTCATAGGCCGCCACTGCGCCACCCGCCCCCGAGCCGACGATTACGACGTCGGCCTTGAGACTGACCTGCTTGGTGGTGATGTCGGTTGCCAGGGTTACCGGCAGCCCTTCGCGCGGCATTTCCTTGTAAATCATGTCGCCCTCAATAGCGCATCAGTGCGTCGTTGACGATTCTTGTTCTGTGTCGCGAGCAACATCAGCTGCGCGGCTGCGGTGCATTACCGAGGCGCCTGATGCCCCACTTTTCCGTGACGGGACCGTCATATTCCAGTGCAGGCCACGTACGGGGATCCTGCCAATAGCCAAACGTGACCATCATCTTGAGACTGGAAATGATACCGCGCTGGATAAAGTTGCCGGTTTGCCAACTGCTCACATGGCGTGCGGCGCGGCTATCGCCCATCGCCGAGAAGCGGGAGAACTGCCAGACAGAGCCGTACTCGATGGCCTGCACGGCCATGGTCAGCAACAGCCGCGGACGACCGTCCAGACGGCTCGCCACGACGTCGACATTCTTCATGACCGGAATTTCAGTGCTGGAGGGCAGGCTGAATTTCTGGGTCGGCAGCATCACGATACGAACCTTGTCGAGCACCCGGTACTCGGTCTCGCTCAGATTCGTGATGCCGGGAGGCAGGCCTTTGGATGCCGCAAGCGCTTCCGCCGGCAAAGCAAGCAAGGAGCCCGCCGCCACAGCCAAACCCGCACTCCCCGTCAGCAAACGACGGCGAGACAACGGCTCAAGCCCTGCGAGAAATCCGGGGGGGAGGGAAAAGTTGTCGTTCATCTTGCTCCTCGGCGGACACCGTCCGGGGCAAATTTCTAGTTATATGAGACGCTTTAGCGCCAATTCAGCACCGGAGTCTAGCCAATGCAGGGCCAAAACCCAACAGGCAAATCCGGAGATTTGTTGGTAATTCCGTCATTTCACGCGAACAGACCCGGTCACAGAATGCCCTGCCAGAGTTGCCGTCGCGCCGACTCCGGATCGTCAAGCAGACGGCTTTCGGCAGCAATCAGAAGGGTAAAACGATCAGTTGCCTCATAAGGAGCCCACTCCGGCCAACCCTCTGCCGCCGGCACATCCCCCGCCGCAAAGCGGCTCCAGGCCGCACGAATGCGTACCGACAAGGCCGCCGCCGCGGCGCCACCTCCGGTAAAGAACTGCCCGGTAGGCTTATCGGTGATGCCGAAAACAAAGGGAATCTCCATGACATGACAGCTTCCCAGACGCGCATCCCAGGCGCAGGGCCAGTCAAAGAGGTAGTGCCAGGTGGGCGCGTCCTGACCAAATCTTGCTTCGGCCAATCGCAGTGTAGGCACCCTGAACATCCGGTCGGTCTCGAAGGCGCAGAAAAGCTCTCCAGGCGACAAGTCCGGCAACAATGCCCGATAGCGCTCCAGCATGTCGGCCCCCTGAACCGGCAGCGAGCGCTCGAACTCATGCTGCAGCCGTTCTTCGTCAGGCTCGCCTCGAGGCTTCTGCCCGGTTGCCTGGGGCGACATATAAAAGAGGCGCCACTCATCCAGTGTCGTCCCCACCATCAAGGGGATATCACTGCTGACACCCCGCGCCAGCGCCACCAGCGGGTGTTCGGGCAAGATGTCATCTCCCAGCCGGGGCAGCAGGGTCATACCAAACTGCGGGACGGGATGCTCATGTACGCCGCGGTTCACTGTTGTAGAAAGACAGGCCCGCTGTGCCCGCACCAAGTCCTTCAAGCTCCCCGTCAGGCAGGCTTTTACATCGCCAGCCGCCTCAGCAAAGCGGCGGGTCATGCGGGCTGCTTCTTCCTGCGTCACCACATGATCCGGGCTGCCGCTCTGGATGATCGCGCGTTGGAAAAGCCCTTTTGCCGCCGGACTGGCCAGCAAGCAGGCGATGCTCATGCCTCCAGCCGACTCGCCAAACACCGTCACCCGGGCCGGATCGCCGCCAAATGCCGCGATATGTGACTGCACCCAGTGCAGTGCCAGCAGTTGGTCGCGCAAACCGGCATTGCTGACGGCTTCCAGCTCTGGCCATTCACTCCACTCACCAAAGCCCAGAATGCCCAGCCGGTAATTGAAGGTCACCACAATGACGCCGTTTTCACGAGCCAGCGCTGTCGCATCGTAAAGCGCCTGGTGCCCGGCACCGTTCAGAAAACCTCCCCCATGTATCCAGACCATAACCGGTACGGGCGACACCACCACGGCGGGGCACCAGATATTCAGTGCCAGACAGGCCTCACCAGTCTCCCCCACCCCCATCATGGAGACATGCTCCTGAGGTGCCGCTGGCGCCCAATCGCGAGCCTGCAGAACGCCGTCCCATGCCTGAACCGGCCGCGGCGCCCGCACCCGCCACAGACCGTCCAATGGTTGCGCATAGGGAATCCCGCGAAACACCCGAATACCTTCCAGCTCTTCCCCGGCAATCACGCCAAGTGTCGTCTCAACCTGTGCTACCGACATACACACTCTCCTGAAGCGACCCGCATCATCACGCCAGAGCCGGCATCTGCCAAGACCCGCCACGCCGCTATGGAGCCGGGCGGCTGCGGCAGACTAGAATCCGGGAATGAAAATCATCACGACAAAACCGCCCGCCTTGCAGGCCCCGACCGTTTCAGTCGTGCACCTCAACTTCATGCTTGAAAGCGCGCGTGAAATGGGTGCGCATCTTGATCCGGTGCTGCAAGCACTGGGGCTCGATGCAG
>JAUXNL010000492.1 GCA_030684415.1 Moraxellaceae bacterium
TTCCTTGATGTGATCGACGCCACGCTTGTACGCCTCCTGCCCAAAGCTGGAGACAAAATCGCTTTCACGCACGGCGGCAGTCACGCTGGCATGCATGGCGCGCGTATCGAGCGACGCCCGCAGTTTGGCGACCAGTGCATCCAGTCTGGCACCCGCTTCCTGCGCCGCGCCGGGCGCCGCGGGATCAACATGGGTAATCAGGAAAAGCTCGCCTTTGAGATTGTCGAAAACCACGTCATCTTCCGACACCATCTACTGGATGTCGGGCGCCCCGATGGGATCTGGCTTGGCACAGGCCGCGAGCTTTTTCTCGACATAGCGCACGCAGTCATAGCCAAAGAAGCCGACAAGCCCGCCGGTGAACTTCGGCAGTCCCGGCAAGCTGGCCACACGGAAACGCTGCTGGAAGGCTTCGACAAACGCCAGCGGATCGGCCACCTCGGCTTGCTCGACCACGACACCATCACGGGT
This sequence comes from Moraxellaceae bacterium, assembly GCA_030684415.1. Taxonomy (GTDB): domain Bacteria; phylum Pseudomonadota; class Gammaproteobacteria; order Pseudomonadales; family Moraxellaceae; genus UBA2031. The sequence continues at coordinate 472 of JAUXNL010000492.1, forward strand.
GACGGTAACGCCATGGCCACGCACCGTCAGCACGGTCCGCGCCGGCAGCCCGATCATGGAATAACGGCCCCAGCGCTCGCCGCCCTGCACACTTTCAAAAAGATACGTAAAGGGAGCGTCGGCCAGCTTGAGATAGACGGAAAGCGGGGTATCGAGATCAGCAAGGACGGCGCGTGCCACCGGCACGCGGTTGTAGCCCTGTTGCGCAAGGGCGGCGAATGACTCGGATGACATGATGGCTACTCTGGAATCGGGCAGGAAAAAACAACGGCCGGTGGTGCACTCACCATCGCCATCCACGCCAACGCATGTCCAGAGAGAAATTTGCCACGATTGCCGCCCGGTATCAGGAAAAACAGGCTTTGAAGGTTAAAGCAGCGCTGTAAGGGATTCAACCAGCCAGTCCGGCCGTGCATCCGCCACCGGCTCACCGTGGTTGTACCCATAAGGCACGGCCAGCACCGGCACACCGGCCGCCTGCGCCGCTTCTACATCATTGCGCGAATCGCCCACCATCAAGGCACTGCCCGGCGCCACGCTGAAATGCTGCAGGCAGTGCTGCAAAGGGGCCGGATGCGGCTTTTTATGCGCCAGTGAATCTCCGCCCAACAGCAGATCGAACGACTCCAGAATGCCGAGCGCCTCCAATAGCGCCCGGGCTGGGGCATAGGACTTGTTGGTGACACAGGCCAGCGCAATGCCCTCGGCGCGGCAAGCCGCCAGCAACTCGGCAGCACCGGGATAGAGCGTGCTCGCCGCGCACACCGACGCCTGATAGCGCACCATGAATCTGGCCAACAACGCATCATGCAGGTCTGCCGGACGATGGGCGTGCTCCAGTACGCAATACACCAGTCTGGAGGCACCGCGCCCTACCCAGTCACGCACCTGCGCCTCGCCAACCTCCGGCAGAGCAAGATCGCCAAGCGCCCGGTTCAGGGCCAGCGCGATATCGGCGGCGGAGTCCACCAGCGTGCCATCAAGGTCGAACATGACCAGCCGGGGAGAAAAGCCGAGCGCTGCAAATACCGCCATCAGCGCGCGGCCTGCGCCAGTTCGGCGCGCATCTGGCGAATCACCTCGGCGTAGTCAGGCGCATTGAAGATGGCCGAACCGGCCACAAAGGTATCAGCACCAGCGGACGCAATGTCGCGGATGTTTTTCACGCCGACGCCACCATCCACCTCAAGACGCACCGGCAGGCCTGAGGCCGCAATCTTTGCGCGTGCCTCACGTAACTTGTTCAGCGTACCGGGAATGAACGACTGGCCACCAAAGCCAGGGTTCACACTCATCAGCAACACCATGTCGAGCTTGTCCATCACATGATCCATGTGGTGCAACGGCGTAGCCGGATTGAACACCAGACCCGCCTTGCAACCGCCAGACTTGATCAGCGCCAGCGAGCGGTCCACATGATCGGACGCTTCCGGGTGAAAGGTGATGTAGGTGGCGCCCGCCTCGATGAAGTCGCCAATCAGGCGATCGACCGGACGCACCATCAGATGCACATCAATGGGCGCCGTGACGCCATAGTGGCGCAAGGCCTTGCACACCATCGGGCCAATCGTGAGATTAGGGACATAATGATTGTCCATCACATCGAAATGCACGATGTCGGCACCGGCCGCAAGCACGCGATCCACGTCTTCCCCCAGGCGCGCAAAATCGGCCGACAGGATAGAAGGGGCTATCAGGTAATCAGTCATCACAACTCCAGGACAATCAGTACAAAACGGTAGCGGTCGGCGCGCTGCCCGATAAAAGAATCAACACGCGGGTGGCGCTGAAAAACGGTTCTGCCTGCGCACTCAGACGGACGACCTCTGAACACACCCTCCGGGCACGCCTTCAGATCATGCCGTGACGAATCTGCGCATCCAGCTCTGCCAATCGCTCCGGCGTGCCGACATCCACCCAGGGGCCGGCGAAATACTCGCCGGACACCAGCCCTTTGGCCATGGCGT
>JAUXNL010000494.1 GCA_030684415.1 Moraxellaceae bacterium
GCTCGCCGAGGCCCGGCTGGAAAGCCACGCGCTCACGCCGCAAGACATCAAGGATAACCGCACCCTGGTTGCGCCCGATGTGCAGCAGCGCGATGCCCGGCTGGTGTGGGAAGTCGAGATAACCGCGCCGCTCCCCCTGCCCGCCACCCAGGTACGCCAGATCCTGCTCAACCTGCTGCTCAACGCGGCGAAGGCGGTGCGCGCCGGCGGCTTCGTCCGCTGCCGCCTTGAAGTGATCGGCGGCGCCTGTGTCATTTGCGTCGAGGACGAAGGCGAAGCGATTCCGCCGGAACGCATGGCGCACCTGTTCGAGCCCTTCGCCGGGAGTCGCGGCGGCCATGGGCTGGGGCTGTGGGTGACGTATCAACTGGTGACCCAACTGGGCGGAAAAATCGCCGCACAATGCAATGACGGCAAGACCGTCTTCGACGTATGCCTGCCACTGGACATCACACCATGAATGCAATCATTTGCCTGATCGAAGACGATCTCATCATGGGCGAATCGCTGGTGGAGCGATTCGAACTCGAAGGCTACCGCGTGCGCTGGCACACACGGGGGCAGGATGCGCTCGCCGCCCTCGGGCGCGATCCTTACGCGCTGATCGTCAGCGATATTCGCCTGCCCGACATGAGCGGCGATGCGCTGTTTCGCCGCGCGCTGGCCGGGCACGCGTATCTGCCGCCGTGGATTTTCATCACCGGCTTCGGCGCCATCGACCGCGCGGTGGAATTGCTCAAGCTCGGGGCGGCGGACTACATCACCAAACCCTTCGATCTGGACCAGCTCATGGACAAGCTCCGCCTGCTGAGCCAGTCACGGCCAGCCGTCGCCGAAGCCGAACCGCAATTGGGTCTGTCGGACGCCATGCGCCGCATCGAACTCACCCTGCCGCGTATCGCCCAGGCAGCGCCCACGGTGCTGATTACCGGCGAATCGGGCAGCGGCAAGGAAGTCGTCGCGTGCGAAATTCACCGCCTCGATCCCGCGCGGTCGAAAGCCCCCTTCGTCGCGGTCAACTGCGGCGGCCTGGCGGAGTCCCTGCTGGAAGCCGAACTCTTCGGCCATGAAAAAGGCGCGTTCACCGGCGCGGCCCGGCTCAAGCGCGGCGTGTTCGAACAGGCCGACGGCGGCACATTGTTTCTCGACGAAATCGGCGACATGCCGCTCATCATGCAGGTGAAACTCCTGCGCGTGATTCAGGACCGCACCGTGTTGCGCCTCGGCAGCGAACGGCCGGTGTCGGTGGACATCCGCCTCATCTGCGCCACCCATCACGACCTGCGCGAGCTGGTGCGGCAGGGACGTTTCCGCGAAGACCTCTATTACCGTATTCACGTCGTACATCTGAAAGTGCCGCCGCTGCGCGAACGCCGCAACGACATTCTGTGGCTGGCGCAGCAGTTTCTCGACGATCAGGAGCGCGCGCGTCCCGCCGAGCACACGCGACTCTCGCCCGCAGCCGAAAAAGCCCTGCTCGAATACAACTGGCCGGGCAACGTGCGCGAACTCAAGCACGCCATCGAACGCGCCTGCGTACTCAGCCCGAATGCCTGGCTCGAACCCGATGCGCTGTTTGAAACCGAGACCGGCAACGTTGCGACGCCATCCCGCGATGCCCCGCTGCAAACCTATCTGGAAGGCTGCGAGCGCAACTACATCGAATCGGCGCTGACGCACTGCCAGGGTCGCATCGGTCAGACTGCCGAACACCTCGGCATCAGCCGCAAAAACCTGTGGGAGAAAATGAAGAAACTCGGCATGTCCGATGCGCAACGCGACGGCGGAAGTCAGCAGTGAACCGGCGCGCCTTTCTGCTGACGGCCGGCCTCTTTCCGGCATTAACGCATGCGGCCAGGCGCGAGCTGGTTTTTGTCGTGCATCCCTACGACACGCCATCGCGGCTCTATACCCGCTTTCGTCCGCTCACGCTTTATCTTGGCGGCATGCTGGAACGCCCGATCAAACTGGTCATCGCCTCTAGCTACGATGAGCAGATTGCGATGATCGTCGATGGCCGCGCCGACCTGACCTACATCGGGCCGACGCCTTATATACAGGCACGCAACCGCGCGGCGATCCGCATTCTGGCCGGCGAGGCGGAAAACGGACAGGCGTTTTATCAGAGCGCGATCGTGGCACGCGCAAACAGTCCCATCAACGCGCTCGCCGATCTCAAAGGCCGCCGCATGGCCTTCGGCGCGGCGATTTCGATGTCGAGCACGGTGGCGCCCACGCTGATGCTGGCGCAGGCGGGCGTGAAGCTCGCCGACCTGGCCGGTCATGCACAACTGGATCG
>JAUXNL010000219.1 GCA_030684415.1 Moraxellaceae bacterium
GCTGCGGTCTGTCACCACGATGGTTTCGTTTCGCTTGTCGCCAAACACAGCGTCCGGGTGCTGCCGGTCAAACCACATCATCCGGGTGCCGCAACAGGGGTCCAGCACTCGCGGCATGCAGCCCAACCCGGCAGTCGACACGGACGCTCCGCCATCAGGCTTCGTTTGCGTTTCGAGGTTGCTCAACTTTCTTCTCCATTGGTGGCGTCCGTTGGCGGAGCGCCGGTCACTTTTACGTTGGGGCAACCGAGCGGACGCCCCCCGGTAATCGGGCGCGAAGAAAAGACCAGACTGGCCGACTGCCTACGGCTGCCGCTGCGCGGCGCGCTTGAGGATCTCGCGCGCCCAAAGAGCGAGCCCTTTTTTCGCGGCGTTGGCCGCGCGCACGAACGCCGATTTCTCGTCGCGCGTGCAGCGCACGTAGAGGAAGCTAGACAGTTGCTCGTCTTCGGGTTTCGCGGCGTTCTGGTTTTTTTCGGGGGCGGGCATGTCAGTTGTCGTTGTGCGGAGGCAGCACCTTGCCGGCCTTCCACGCTTGGAGTTCGGCGAGCGCGAAGCCGATGCACGCGACGAGGAGCTTGTAGTCCTCCGGCGTTTTCGGCCCCGCCTGCAAAAGCGATTTCAGCGCCGCTTCGCGGCGGCTGAACTCCGCGAGGCTCAGCTCGCGGAGTTGTTTGGCCTGTTCGAGCGGCGTCATTAGTCCGCCGCGACGACGCGGGTTTTGACCGGATAGGCGCATTTGCGCCGGATTTCGCGGGCGTCGTCTTCCGCGTCGAAGCGGCTCGCCGGCTGGCACTCGTCGTCGTCCTGCCAGGACTCGCAGTCTTCGTCCCACACTTGGACTTTGTAGAGGCTGGCCATGTTACGCCGCCTCCTGCGTGCTGAGGGTTGCAAGGGCGGCTTCGTCGGCCAGCATCGCCTCGGCGGCGAAGGCGTTCAGTTCGGCGAGCTCGTTGAGCTCGGCTTCGGTCGTGATTTGGGAGTTCATTTTTTTCTTTCGTTCCGGGTTCCGCCCGGTCGGCTGTCCTTACTTGGACGTGCAAAGGCTCTTTGTTTCCGCTAGCGGAGTCAACACCTTTTTTCGTGGAATTTTCGGGGCGCATTGTAGTTGCGCACGAAGAGTCGGACTGCCCCAACAAATCGCGACAGCCAACGCCCTTGTCGGGGGCTTCGGCGGGAGTCAGTGGCGAACTATCAGGTGCGGGGGTATTCACAGTTTCAGTATTCGGCGGGCGCGGCTGCCCTCAGGTGTTGGACTCCTCAGCGAGCGCTGGAAGCTCGTCGTGAGTTTTGCCTTCGAGAATCCGTCCGTGCGCTTCTTTGCGCACGCCGCCCCACTGCTTGAAGAAGAAGGCCACGCCAGAGGCGACACACTGGTCGCGGATCGACCGCGCCCAATCGGCTTGCATCGACCGGCATCCCGCCCCGGATTCCCCGCCGACGATTACCCAGTGTATATACGAGTGGTAGCTTTCCGCCGTGCGCCACTTGGGGTGGCCGAAGTCGAAATCCACCGGCCCCAGCAGCGGCTCGGCGGAGATCCCGCGCGTCTTGCACCGCACCTTCAGCAGCTCGGGGATTCGCACGTCGGCGGTGCGTTGGTTCGTCACCGTCGTCATGGCCACCACGTTGTCAGGGAGCCCGCCCCATTTTTCAGAGAGCTGCGCGAGTCGAGCCGGGCGCTTCGTGAGCCATTGCCAGACGTGGCGCTGGCCCGCCTTCGACGTGACGGCAGCGAGTAGTTCGCGCTCCAGGAAGTCGTCGGTCACGGCGTCACTCAGGAAGTCGCCCATGTCGCCGACGAAGATGTGGCGAGGCTGGCCCACGAACCACGGCTTGTCCGCATTCTCGGCAGGCGTGGGTGGTCCCCATTTAGCAGCCTGATCGAAGCGACCGGGGATCATGCGCACTTCGCCGAAGTCGGCCGCGTAGAGGTGCGGCAGGCTCAGCGCGAGCCGGGTTTGATGGACTTGCCCGGCGTAGCAGGTGCGCGTCAGGTCGTTCCAGAGTTCGCAGCCGTCGCACCCGGACGAGCCATTGATCGTCGAGTGAGTCCAGCCGATGTTGGTGATTTTCATACGGCGCAGCCGAGGGCAGCGAGGCAGAGGGCGAGGAGAGTTTTCATGGGCGGTGCCGGTGGAGGTTTTCGACGCGCAGGGCGTGGTTGTAGGCGCGCATGGGCGCCTTGCCCGAGAGCGTGCGCGCGAGGCCGGCGTTCCAGGTGAGGGCCACCATGAATGCGCCGTCGTCGCACCCGCGGGCGCGGAGCTGGGCGCGCAGCCAGGCGAGGTGCCGCAGCGCGCACTCGCGCGCCGGGCCTTCATGCCGGGCCTCGGCAAAGGGCCTGCCGGGCATATGCATGGACCAGACAGCGCCCGTGATTTGCCAGGGGCCGCGCTCGCCGCGCGCGCCGTCGCGGCCGTCCCACTCCTCGACTTGGCGCATGGCGTGGAGGAGCCGGGCCTCGTCGACCGTCGTGGCGCAGGAGCTCACCGCGCAGCACGCCAGGCACAGCCAGATGCTGAGCACGCGCGGGTTCACGATTTCTCCTTGGTGCAACCGGCGATGCCGGCGCGCGCGCCGTAGCCCATGAGAATCAGCTCGGCGAAGCGCAACTGCACGGCGCAGGTGAAACAGACGTAGCCGTCGAGATCGCGATCGGGCACGGAGTTGTGCTGCACGCTGCGGCAGCAAACGCAGGGCGAGGTGACGGTGGTCTGCGGAGTGGATGGCACCGGGCTCATCACTCACCTCCCCGCATCGGCGTCGCGCCGTCGGTCTTAGGCTCAACGTAGAAGTGTTCCTTTTGCGCGAACCGCACGCCGACGCCGGCGAGGGTCTTTTCGACGGCGGGGTTGCACTGCAGGGCCGAGAGCATCGCGTCCTTTGCGACCTCCTTCTTGGTGCGGACCCATGAGGCGAACTTGGCGCGCTCGAGGTTTTCGAGCACCTTCTCCCAGGTCATCCGCGGGACGAGCTTGAGAGTGGGCATGCCGGTGCGGAAGCCGTAGATGGAGAGCGGCGTCTCGGCGCTCTTCCGCTCTTTGGGCATGAGTTCGGCGCGGTGCGCGGTGGCGTAGCGCTCGCATTGGGCGAGCTTGGCCTTGAGTTCGTCGGCCAGGGCCGCGAGCGCGCCGGCATGGGTCTGCTGGGCGCGCTGCACGGCGGCGTCGCGCTCGGCGGAGAGGAGGCGGAGTTCGGTCTCCACGTAGGAGGCGCGATCGACGGCGAGCTCGAAGTCGATCTGGTTGGAGAGTTCCTTGGCGCGTGGTTTTTTGGCGATGGTGATCATGGGAGTGGTTTGTGGGTTCAGCGGATCCAGGGAGGAAGGTCGGCGAGGTAGCCGGCCGCGAAGATGATGCCGGCGATGAGGCCGAGGAGCGCGCACACGGCGGACTCGAGCAGCGCGGTGACGATCTGCGCGCGGCGGATCTGGCGATCGAGGGGCGTTTTCATCGGCGGGTTTTCTCGGTGGCGATCCAGAGATTCGGCGCGCGCCGCTCGGCGGCGATGTCGGTGGGATAGCGGCTGACCAGCCCGGCCGCGGCGATCTTGACGGCGATCTCGGGCGCGCTGCCGTTGGCGATGTATTCGCGGCCGCCCTGGCGGGCGGTGGCGACGAAGCCGACGCCGGGCTCGACGGTGACGACGATGCTCATCGGTCAGACCTCCTTCTTCGGGTTGGAGAGAGCGTCGTAGATCGCCTGGGCTTCGAGCACGTCCTGCCACTCGAGCGCGCGGCCTTCCTTCTCGGCGACCATCTTGCCGTCCTTGAGGACGGAGAAGAGGTGCTTGATGCCGAAGTTGTAGGCGATGCGCTCGCAGCAATCGCAGCCCTCGAAGTTTGGCTGGTCCTCGCGCAGATGCTTCCAGAGGTCCTTGCGGCTGGCCTTCGGCGCGTCGGGAAAACCGAGTTTGTGGGCGCGGACGACCGCGCGCACGTCGGCGACGCGGAGCGCGGCCGGCAGGTGCAGCTTGATGACACCGCGCCGCCAGAGCTGGTTGAGCAGCTTGGAGTCGTGGCCGGTCTCGATCTCGGTGCGCCCGACATCGGTGGCGCAGATCACCATCGCGCAGCCGGTGCGGTCCTTGATCGACTTGAGGGCATTGACCATCGCGATCGAGCTGCCCTTCCGGTAGCTGTGCGTGATGTTGTGGAACTCGTCGACGAGGATGAGATTGCTCTTGTCGATGGCGGCGAGGACGCGGGCCTGCAGCTTCATCGGCGCGACGTCGGGGCTGATGCCGAGCGCGCGGGCGAACTCGCGGTAGAGTTCCTGCACACCGAGCACGCCCTGCAGGTCGACGTAGATGGTGGCGCCGTGGTTGTTCTCGTCGCGGAACCAGAGGAGGTTCTCGGTCTTGCCGATGTGCGAGTTGCCGAAGATGAAGGCGATCTGGAGGTCGTTCCAGGCCTTGCGGCAAACCTGGTGAATCTCGCGGCCGGTGAGCGTCATCACCCGGTTCTTGCTTTCCTCGGCGGTGAGGGCGCGGAGCTGGGTGCGGAGCACGCGGATGCGGGAGAGCATCTTCGCGGGCGGCGGCAGCAGCTGGCCGGACTCGTTGCGGTATTCGCCGCGCATGACGCGGGAATAGGTGCCGCCGTCGACGCCCAGGTCGGTGGCGCATTCGGCCTGCGTCATCTTCCGGTCGAGGCTGTAGCGATACCACCAGCGGAGGTCGCCCTGGAATTCCGAGCGGTGCTTCTTGATGCCGGTCTCGACGATGTCGCCGGCAAGGTTCGTGCCATTCCACGTTTCGGTGGCGGCGGGGGATTGGGATTCAGTTACTCGGGTCATGGGTTATGCGGTTGAGGTTAAGTGACGGGGTAAAAACTCAGAGGAGCTTGCTCAGGTCCGGCGCGGCGCCGGTCTGCGTGGGCTGTTCGACGAGCGAGCCGAGGTCGCCCTTTGGCTTGCGCGTGGAGTCGCGGCGGCGGCGCTCGTCGGCCTGGGCTGTGGCGCCGGCGGCGATGCCGGCGGCGGTCTCAGCGGCGGCGGCGAAGCGCTGCTCGGGCGGCGTGGTGAGCGTGTCGGCGGCGAGCGTCTGCGAGAGCGTCAGCCGTTTCGGCTGCTCGGCGGGCTCCGGGCGGAACAGCGCGACCTGCGTCGCGTTGTGGGCGTGATCGGCCGCGAGGCGGACCTCGTCGAAGGCGTGGCGGGCGCGATACGGGCCTTGCACCTGGCCGTGGAAATGCTCCTTCACGATCGCGGCGGCGGCGCTCATGGCCTCGGGGTCCTTGAGGTTGGCGGGCGCGTTGTGCTTGAGCGCGGCGAGCGAGCGGCCCTGCATATCCGTGACGTAGAGCAGGCCGGGCTGGTCCTCGTCGAAATAAGCGAAGAGCTTCGTGCCCTCGGGCAGCGTCTTCAGCGCGCCGTCGACGTCGAGGTAGGTGAAGCCCGTGCCGCCCTGCGTGAACGTGATCTTGTGGTTGCGGACCTCGACGCGTTTCGGCGTGAAGGCGAGCAGCGCGACAACGAACTCCGGCACCTTGATGAAGTCGCACGTCGTGGCGAGCTTGGCCCAGCGCTCGAGCGGCGACTGCATGCGGTCGCGCAGGGCGACCTGCATCTGCTGCTCGGGTGCCATCAGCGCGAGCTGCTCGAAGGGCTGCCAGGCATCGCCCTCGCGGACGCGGCACTCGGTGACCTTGTCGAAGCCGAGCAGCTTGTGATCGGTGCGCTGGTCCATCCAGTCGAACACCTGCTCGAAGGCGGTGATGGCCTCGTCGACGGAGAGGAACGGCAGGCGCAGCTGCGAGGCCTGCTCGGGCGAGATGTTGGCCAGCAGGCCCTCGGTGTAGGCGATCTTCGCGGCGAGGTTGCCCGGCGCCAGGCCGTAGCGGCTGCCCTTCTGGCCGGGCAGGTTGCCGGCGCGGTTGTGCATGAGGTTGAACGCGCTCTCGATCCAGCCCTTCTCCCAGGGCTTGCCGCCGCGCTCGGTGAAGCCGTTCTTCAGGCCGCGGTGCTCGATCATGCCCGTGCGCGAGACGCGCACCTGGCCGTGGAAGTTCAGCTCGAGGGCGGCCTCGAAGTCGGGCGTGATGGCGGCAGCCGCGTTCTCGACCAGGAGCGTCATCGGGTAGTCCTTCGGCACACCCCAGCGGGCGAAAAGATTCTTGATGAGGAACTGCACGTCGCGCCGGGCGATGCCGATCTTCCTTCCCTCATCGTTCTCGATGCGGGGCTTGAGGCCGATGGCGAGGCGGCGGCGCGTGGCGACGTCAATCGCGAGCACGCCGGCGACGCGGCAGATCTTCCACTCGCGGGTCTCCGGGATGTAGAAGCGGGCGAGGATGTCGGTCTCGAAGTCGTCGAAGGCGACGAACTCCAGCGGCCGCAGCGTGCTGGTGTCGCGGATGACGTGCTCGAGCAGCGCCTGGGCGGCGCCGAAGCCGCGGCGGGCGAGCACAAGCTGCGCCTTCGACGGCGCGTAGCGGTAGAGATTGCTCTGCGACCAGCCGCGTGGGTAGTCGCCGGGAAAATGTTTCGGCAGGTCGCGGTCGGGATAGGTCGCGGCAAACCACTCGCGCCAGGTGCCGTAGCCGGGGACGGCCTTGCCTTCGCGGAACATCTCGCGGGCGCGGTTCATCGCCTGCTTGGAGGAGCGGCCCTCGTTGTCCATCATGGCGCGAATCCACTCGATGAAGGCATCCGGCAGGGCCTTCTCGTTGCCGTAGCAGCGGGCGAGCACGCGCCAGTCCTTTCCGTCGCGCCAGCGGTAGAAGAGCGTCCGCAGGTTGTGAAACGTCCAGCCGTGGCGGTCGAGGTTGGCCAGGGCGACCCGGTTCAGGCCGGAGACGATGCCGCGGCCGGCGCGGTCAATCTCGGTGAAGACGTTCAGCAGCTCGCTCACGCGCTCGCGCTCCTTGGCCGATAGGGAATAGAAGGCCTCGTGGTGCTGCAGCGGGATCACCTGGGCCGCCTCGACGGTCAGGGCGTTCGGGGTGGTGGCGATGGCGGATGACTGGTCTGTGCTCATGGGCTGGCAGGGTTTACTTGGTCTTGCCGAGGGCGGTGCGCACCTTGGCGGAAAATTCCTTCTGCAGCTGGGTCATCGAGTCGTTCAGCTCGAGCAGGGCCTTGCGCTTCAGCTGGATCAGCGCGGCGTCGTCGGTGAGGGTGATGCGGAGCGCATGCAGGTGCTCTGCGGCCTCGTTGTATAGGCTCTGCGCCGCGTTGGCGGGGGCGGCGGGCGCGGCCTCGGACTTGCCTGCCTTGCGCTTCGCGCCGTCCTTGATGCCCTCGTCGCGCAGCAGCTCCTCGATGGTCCGCTCGCCGACGTAGTCCTGCAGCTTCGCCATGAACACCTGCGCCTGCCCCTCACCCGGCAGCGCCAACTCGG
>JAUXNL010000512.1 GCA_030684415.1 Moraxellaceae bacterium
CGCCATCAAGCACACGGCGCGCGCCGGTTTTGGCAAACACTTCACGAATGACGGCCTTGCCGGCCGCCACGCGCTTTTTGTCTTCCGCGCCCAGCTCTTTGTGAATCTGCAGACGGCCGCTCTTATCCAGGCGGATACGGCCCGGCGTGACATCGCGAATGGCGACTTCGATAGAGGCCATATGCCGGATGTTTTTCATCTGTGCCGTCAGCCGCGCACCGATGCCGGGAATGAGCACGGCCGTGGCCACCGGCGGTGCAAACACGTTCTCCAGCTTGAAGCCCTGCGCACGGAAACGTGGGTCTGCCGTTTTCCACGATTGCATTGGACCGCGCCAAGCCTCGATGGGCTGATCGTATTCGCCAAACATCATGTACTGCGGATGCGACCAGAAATTCTCGCCCAGCGCCGGCAACCGCGCGCCAAAGCCCGAGCCCAGCAGCAATTTGCTGTTGCCGATGGCGCCCGAAGCCAGCACCACGCGTTTTGCTTCAAAGCGCAGCGCACCGAACACCTTGTGGCGCGCATACACGCGCTGCACGTCGCGGCCCGGCAGTAGTTGTGTGACTTCGCAATCACTGAGCAATTGCAGGCCGGCGGCAAAGCCCTTGGGCAACACCGCCACCGGCGTACTCTGCTTGCTGTCGAGCCGGCAGCCATAGAGGCACTCGATGCAATCATTGCCCGCCTCAAAGCGGCAGCCTTTTTGCGCACGCGAGAGCGACGCCGTCTGGTAGCCGCAAGCCGTCAGGCCTTCATGGAAAATGCGCGCATTGCCGTTGTCGAAAGCGTGATCGATTTTTTCGTTAGGAAGCTCGCGCCGGATATCGGCATAGACCGGCGCAAAGGTTTCGGGGCGCAGGACATCGGCACCCGAACGTTCACGCCAGCTTGAAAAGGCGTTGTCGTCGAACTCATCCAGCAGCGCCTGATTGACGATGGAACCGCCGCCCACCACCTTCGGGCGCAGGATGGCCATGGTGGCCGAGGTGTTCAGCTCCATGCCGCCATTCCAGAACAGACGCGCGTTGCCGTCGCGCTCATTGCGCGGGTAGCTGTGGCGGTTGTAGTGGTGGCCGGCTTCGAGCAGCAGGCACTTCATGCCCGCTTGGGCCAGACGGCTGGCAATCGTGGAGCCGCTGATACCGGCGCCAATGATGAGGGCGTCGTAAACGGGAAATCGCTTCATGACCGGAAACGGACTGTCTTGTTATAGTCCGGGCAGTTTCCCGGACACCCGCCCCGGCGACAAGGACAAGGCAGGGTCAGGGATTGGCAGGACGGGCCAGCCCGCCGCCTCACCATTGCCGCCAAGGATCGCTCATGCACGCCACGCCATCGCCCACACGCCCCTGGGTTTTCCTGCGCGGACTCATCCGCCAGCACCGGCACTGGGAGGACTTTCCCGAGCGCTTTCGCGCCGCCTTCCCCGGCACACTCGTCCTGCTGCCCGACTTGCCCGGCAACGGCGACCTCTGCGACCGCGACAGCCCGCTCGCCATTGCCGGCATGGTCGCCTCTGTGCGCAAGCAACTCGCCTCGCAGCACATCAGCGGCCCCGTCAACGTGCTCGCGCTATCGCTCGGCGCCATGACCGCCATCGAATGGATGCGCCAGTTCCCCGAAGACATCGAGCGCGCCGTCCTCATGAACACCTCGCTGCGCGGCATGAGCACCTTTTCCGAGCGCCTGCGCCCGGACAATTACCGCGCCATCTTCGCCAACCTGCTGCGCGGCCGCGCCGGCATAGAACGCGAACAGCTGGTGCTCGACATCAGCAGCAATCTCTACCCGCACAAAGCCGCGCTCGCCGAAAAATGGGCCGGCTACGCCGCCACGCACCCCACCAGCACCGCCAACGCGTTGCGCCAGCTCACCGCTGCCGCGCGTTATCGCGCACCGGCGGCACGCCCGCATGAACATGTGCTGCTTTTGCAAAGCCTGGGCGACCGGCTGGTGAACCCCGTGTGCAGCACGCGCATCGCCGATACCTGGCGTTGGCCGCTGCAAACACACGCCAGCGCCGGCCACGACCTCACGCTGGACGACCCCGACTGGGTGCTGGCGCGCATCGCCGACTGGCTCGGCACACACAGCGGCTCCCCCACCATCAACGGAGACGAAAAATGACTTACCAAGGCGGCTGCCACTGCGGAAAAATCGCGTTTGAAGTGGACGGAACACTCGAGGGAGCGCTGGCCTGCAACTGCTCCATCTGCCAGCGCAAAGGCTCGCTGTTGTGGTTTGTGCCGCGCGCCCAACTACGCCTGCTAACGCCAGAGAGCGACATGGCGACCTACACCTTCAACCGCCACGCCATCCAGCATCATTTCTGCGCCACCTGCGGTATTCATCCGTTTGGCGAAGCCAATGACCCCAAGGGCAATGCCGTGGCCGCGGTGAATATCCGGTGTCTGGAGGGTGTCGATCTGGCGAGCGTGCCGGTGCAGCATTTTGATGGGCGGGCGTTGTGAAAGAATCATCAATAAATATGCTCATGACCACCATCAAGGCCTTCATCTGCCTATTCCTGCCGCTTTCACCCTTGGTGCAGGCCGATGAAATCGAAAGAAAGTGGCCACCTCATCTTGTACCGACCACTCAAGACATGGGTTTTCATGGGAGTCCAAAAAAGATCAAGGAAATGACCATTTCAAAAATCCTTGGCGTCACGAGAAGTGCTGAAACCACTTTTTATGAAAACGGAATCCTCAAAGAAGCAAACAGCAATCCCGGGAGCAACCACCTCATAAAATTCAAAAAAGGAGAAGTTGCCTCGGTATTATTATCAACCTCTGGCCAGTCCGAAAATGGTGAAAATTTTACAATATACAAAAAAGATGAAAAAGGAAGGGCGGCCATAATTACCAGTAAAAGCCTATCATCCGACGCCGTTTCATTGAAAATTCAAGGCGTAGGAGTCAGAGTAATAAATTATTCTAAAAACGTCATAACTGAAGAGAGTTTCTACAAAGACGAAATAATTAGTGAGCCAACCAGATTCCGGACTGAAATATCTCCGGATGGCAGAGTTTCAGCAACCTGTTACGGCGGCAAGATAGGCGAACTGTGCGACAGAAGCCAAGCTCATATTGCTTATGGCCTCTTCGGAATAACGAAAAATGTGACAGGGCAATCGACCGCGACATACGAGTATGAAAATGGCGTTTTAATTCGTGAAACAAGAGAAGAAAAGAATCCAACCCCCAAAACAACATCTGTCAATTTCAAAAATTATGTTCTTGATGAATGCAAAAACTGGATTAAACGGGAAGTATTATCAAGTGACGGTGATAACAGCGAAGAAGTCCGGGATATTAGCTACTAC
>JAUXNL010000522.1 GCA_030684415.1 Moraxellaceae bacterium
ATGTCCTGCTGTGCGCGGAAACGCATGTGCCGTTCTTCGTTGATGCGGGTGAGCAAGGAAAACGACAGCAGGATCAGGGTGATGGCCGAGCCGGTCTGGGTGGCGTTCTCGGTAAAGAAATTCTGCGGCAGCAACTGGAACTTGTTCAGTGCCATCACCACGCCGCCCAGCAGCATGGAGCTCCAGGCAATGGTGTAAAAGCGCGCGGATACATCACCGCGATACCAGCGCAAAGCACCCGCCGTGAGAAAGCACACACAGGCCGTGGCCGCCACCACAATCGTCACGCGAATCAATACTGCATAGCCGACAAAAAAAGCCGCGCCGCCAATCAACACCGAACACAGCAGCAACAAACCGATCAGCCGCCGGAAGCGCGGCATTTCCTCACGGATATGCAACAGCTTGTCGGTGAACAAGCCGCCAAAAAACACCGTCACGGCGAGCGCCACAATCAACACTTGGTCATTCCATTGCGTGGCCTCCGGCCACAGGTACTGGAAGGCAAAGCCGTTGATGCTGGCGAGGAACACCGGCAGGCTGACCACATACATCACATAGTAGAAATACAGGCGCTCCCGCATCGCCAGAAAGACGAACAGGCTGTAAATCGCCATCAGGCCCATGGCACCAAAATAAATGCCTTGCGCGATGATGCTGCTCTGGTCGTGCTCGAAATACGCGCGCGCGTCCCACAGCGTCAGCGGCACTTGCACTGCGCTGGTAGTGCGCACACGCAGCAAAATGGTCTGTGTGCTCTCTGGCGGCAGGTTCAGGGGAAAAACAAAGAAGCGGTGCTGGATGGGGCGGGCGCTGAAGGGCAGTTTGTCGCCCAACCGGTAATGCGTGCGGACAGTGCCGCCTTCGAGAATCCACACCTCGATTTCATCGAGCACGGGATAGGCGATTTCAAGCAGGCGAAGCACAGGCACCGATGCGGTATTACCAGCCTCGAAACGCAGCCACCAGGCCGCGCTGTTGTAGCCGTGGCTGAACACTTGCTCGGTGTTTTGCTTCCACGCCGTAGCGGGCAGCGCCAACACGGCCTCGTGGCCAAGTTCGCCGGCATCTTCGCGCCAGTACGAAATGTCGGCGGCCACCGGCCGAGAGCTCTGGCCATCAGCCAGCACCACCGCCGCCGTGGCCGGCAACGGCAGCCAGAAGAAAAGAATCAGCAGAAACAGACGCGCCATATCCATGGTTCTGTTGGTCAGGGTGAAACTGATCGCAAGCGACACAGAACCCGCCGGTTCTGCGTCTGCGTCAGCCATGACAGACCATCGCAATGAAAAGGGCATCGTCACAAGTTGTCGCCGACCGGCTGCGCATCATCCCGATACGCTAGCCTACCGGGCTGAATCCAGCCGCGGTTATCAGCCTGCGCGGTTCAACTCGTCGAGCAAGTCATCCTTGTCGAGCCACAGCTGGTTGACCCATTGCTGGAAGGCCGCCCGGTAGGCTTCGTCCTGATCGTAATTGCGATTCAGGAACTGCCCGGGAATCTCCAGTTGCTCGATGCGCACGGTGATGCGGCGCACATGGCCACACATCAGCGCCCACAGCGTCGGCCGCCCCTCCGGATAGTGCACGGTCACGTTCACCAGCGATTTCAGTTGCTCACCCATGGCGTCGAGCACAAAGGCAATGCCGCCGGCCTTGGGCTTGAGCAAATGACGGAATGGCGACTTCTGCTGCGCATGCTTTTCTGGCGTGTAGCGCGTGCCTTCCAGAAAGTTGAACACAGAGACGGGATTGGTCTTGTAGCGCTCGCAAGCCTTGCGTGTGGTGACGAGATCCTGACCCTTCTTTTCCGGGTGCTTGGCCAGATACTCCTTCGTGTAGCGCTTCATGAACGGGAACTCCAGCGCCCACCAGCACAGGCCGATCACCGGCACCCAGATCAACTCCTTCTTCAGGAAGAACTTGAGCATGGGCATGCGGCCGTTGAACTGGTGCTGCAACGCAAAAATGTCGACCCAGCTCTGGTGATTACTGGTGACCAGATAGGAGTGGTCCATGTCCACACTCTCCAGCCCTTTCACGTCCCAGCGGATTTTCTGCGCGCTGTGCATCCAGGCACTGTTCACCGCAATCCAGGCACTGGCGGTCTGGTGCATGAGAAAACGCACGCCACGCTGCACCGCCAGGAACGGCAGCAGCAGTTTGACCACCGACAGCACAAACAAGGGCCAGCAAAAGATCAGCGTGTTAAGGGCCAGCAAGGTGGCGCAAATCACGCCGCGAAGGGGGGCAGGCAGGTAACGCAGCATGGGAAAGTCTCCTCGGATGACGCGCCGGGGGCGCAGACACTGGCCACCCTCTTGATCTGTCGATGGGGGCGGTCCAGGCAGGATGGCGAGGGTAGCCTGCCTCAGCCGGCAACGGAACCCGGCAGTCGGGCGTCCTCCCCCAGCCAGGACGACGTCACGCTAGGCTCGATGACATGCGGCTGAGCATGTCGCACCCGTAACCCCATTCCGTCCGGACAACGTTAATAGCTTGCTGAAAAGCATTTTTCAGCAAGCTGTTAAACGCAAGAAGAACAAAGGAGGACTACCGTATGAAAACCCTGATCGCACGATTGCTACTACTCGCCAGCCTGCTGCTTCAGGCAGCGATCGCCCATGCTGACAACACCAAAGGCAAAGTCGCCATTGTCATCGCGCAAGCAGAAACCCCGGCTCAGGCCGACAGTCTGCACACCCTCTTCGCCCGTCTGCACGCGTTCGGACTGCTTCGTGCCGCTACGCCATCCGTCACGACCACACAACTGCATCCCTGCCTGGCAAAGGCTTTCCCTGCCGAGCGGGACTGCATCCGCCAGCAATTGGCTCAGGCCCGCCAAGAAAACCCGGCAGCGGCCACTACCATTGCATTGCTGTTGCAGTCAGTGTCGGAAGACGGCGAAGTGCAGGTGACCTGTCTCGGCCCAGAGCGCATCGGACAGCGTCCGTTCAATGTCACGATCAATGTGCCGCTCGCGCTCGGCAATGAGCCCGACAGCGCGCGAGAACGTCAGCATTTTCTGACTTGCCTTGAGGGGTGATGGCTTTTGATAGACGAGTGTGGCTGACAGGGCTGTCACATGCTCCACCACGTCGGCAGACAGGAGGCGGCCAATACGTCAGGCGGAAACTGTAAACCGCATCTCGTATCCGGATGCGGCCATCCATGTTGTTACTTAGCGCAATCCCAATCCCCCCCTCACCGCTCTGCGTCATCCTCTTTCGGCTCGCCCGTGAGCTTGTGCGTGGTCGGGTCGTATTTATCCTTGAGCTCGTCGGCGAGAATGCGGTGCCACAACGGCACGCCGACAAAATAGCCGGCGCGCGCCAGTACATGCGCAGCAACCGGCGCGGTCAGCATGATGAAGATGACAATCGCGATGGCACGCGCGGTAACGTCGCTCTGCCCGTAATGCAACGCCACGGCGAGCATGATCAGGCCAGAACCGAGCGCGCCAGCTTTGGTGGTGGCATGCATGCGCATCAGCAGGTCGGGCATGCGCAGCGCACCCAATGCGGCCAGCAGCATGAACAGCGTGCCGATCACCAGGCAGGCGGCCACCAGGAATTCAGTCATCGCGCAGCCCTCCTTTTTCCAGATGGCGCGCAAAACCGATGGCGGCGAGAAACGCGGTCAGTGCCACCACCATGGCCACATCAAGAAACGCAGGCTCGCCAGAGGCAATGGCATGGGTGCCGATAAACGCCATGACCAGCGAGGCCATCAGCTCCAGCGCCACCACGCGGTCGGGCAGCGTCGGCCCGCGCCACAGACGCACAAACGCAATCAGCAGCGAAAGCCCCAACAAGGCCCAGGCCAGCCAGAGGGCTGAGGTCAGCATGCGCATCTCCTGAGCATAGGGGTCACCGCAACAACTCCAGAACACGCGCCTCGAAGGCCTTGATCTGACGCTCGGTTTCAGCGCGGTCGTCCAGGTACATCACGTGGATGTACAGTGTGCGCCGATCGCTGGACACGTCGAGGCTGAGCGTCCCGGGGGTGAGCGAAATGAGGTTGGCGACGATGGTGATTTCACCGTCGGTGCGTGCATCCAGTGGCACCGCAATCACCGCTGGGCGCATGTAGTCGGTGGGCGTGACCACGTCATAGGCCACACGCAGGTTGGACTTGATGAGCTCGCGCAGGAAATAGCCGGCGAACAGGATGATTTTCGGCACACGGCGCAGATAACCACTGAATGCCGGCACCTCACGCAAGGTCAGACCGAGGATCACGTAGCCGAGTACGAAGCCGACCAGAAGGTTACTGCCGCTGAAGTTGCCACTCACCGCCACCCAGATCAGTGCCAGCAGGATATTCCAGGAAAATCCGTTCATGGCCGCGCTCCCAGTACCGCATCGATATACCCCTGGCGCGAGAGCAATTCGCGCGCAGTGGCCTCTGCCAGCTCATAAACCGGCTGCGCGGCCAAACCGATCAGCACGGTAAGCAGCGCCAGCGCTGTCATCGTCGCCAGCATCAGGCGCGTACCGGCCACAGGCGCAGGAGGAGGTGTCGGCGCATCGGCTGGCGCTGCTTTCCAGAACACTTCGTTCCATATCTTCACCATGGAATACAGCGTCAGCAGACCGACCACGAGCGCCACGGCCACCAGCCACCCGTTTTCGGCCTCGATGCCGGCGCGGATCACGATGAACTTGCCGAAAAAGCCGGACAAGGGTGGCAGCCCCGCCAGTGACAACGCGGGCACCAGAAACAGCAGCGAAGCAAACGGATACGCGCGATACATGCCCCCCAATTCCTTGAGCTCATAGCTGCCGCGCAGGCGGAACACGAGGCCACTGGCCAGAAACAGGTTCGCCTTCACGATGATGTGATGAATGATGTAGAAAATGCCGCCAATCAAGGCCAGCGGTGTGTACAGCGCCAGCCCCATGAGCATGTAGCCAATCTGGCTGATGATGTGGAAGGACAGGATGCGGCGGAATTCATACTGTGCGGCGGCCCCCAGCACGCCAACGAGCATGGTCGCACCGGCCATCCACAGTAGCAGCGTGCGCAAGATGCCGTCCTCCAGCGGAAAGATCAGCGTGAACACGCGGTACAAGGCATAAACACCGACCTTGGTCAGCAGGCCGGCGAACAGCGCCGACACCGCAACACGCGGCGTGTGATAAGAGGCCGGGAGCCAGAAAAACAGCGGGAAGGCCCCCGCCTTGATGCCGAAGGCAATCAGGAACAAACCGGCCACGACCTGCAGCAGGCCACGGTCTTCCACTGCCGCCACTTTCACCGCGAGGTCGGCCATGTTCAGCGTGCCCGTCATGCCGTAGAGCAAGCCGATGGCCGACAGGAACAGCGCCGATGACACCAGGTTCAACGTCACATACTTGATGGCGCCTTCCATTTGCGCACGCTCGCCCCCCAGGATGAGCAACGCGAACGAGGCCACCAGCATCACCTCGAACCATACATAAAGATTGAAGATGTCGCCGGTGAGAAAAGCCCCGTTGACCCCCGCCAGCAGCAAATGCATCAACGGGTAATACCCGAACCGCGTATGACGTTTGCCGATGCTGGCCAATGAATAAAGCGCGGTGGCAAAACCGACAATACCGGTCAGCATTACCATGATGGCGCCCAGCAGATCGGCCACCAGCACGATACCGAAGGGCGCCGGCCAAGCGCCGGCCGCCATCACCTGGATGCCGTCGCTGCGCACCGTTTGCAGCAGCAACACGGCGGCCACCAGCAGCGCACCGGTACCCAGCACGGCAATCCCACGCTGCAAGGATGACGAACGCCAGCCGAGCAGCGACAGTGCGCCCGCCGCCAGCGGCAACAGCACTGGCAACACCACCGCGAGCCCCGCGCCAGCACTCATGTATCGGTATCCTTCATCTGATCCATGTCGTCGGCACGCACGACTTCATAGGCGCGGTGAATCAGCACCACGGCAAAGGCCAGCACCCCGAGACCGATGACGATGGCGGTAAGAATCAAGGCCTGGGCCAACGGATCAGCCACTGCTTGCGCGGGCGAGCTCAGGCCGGCGGGCACCAGCGCTGGCGCATCACGTGTGAGCCCTGCGGCGGTGAAGATCAGCAGATTGGCGGCATTCGACAGCAGCACCAGACCGATCACCAACTTGACGATCGAACGGCGCAGGATCATGTAGATCGCCGCCGCATAGAGCACCCCCACCATCAGGGCCAGCAGTGTCGTCATCTCATTCCTCCGCCTCAGCCAGTGTCAGCACTAGCGTCAGCACCGCGCCGATCACGACCAGATACACCCCCAGATCAAACATGAGCGGCGTGCCGAGCTTGACCACCCCCAACACCGGCAGATCGAAACTGCCCCAGAGCGCCGCCTGAAAGGGCTTGCCCTGCAAAAGACCGGGCAGGCCGCTGGCCAGGGCAATCAGCAAACCGGCACCAATCAGATCACGCGGGTCGGTGCCGATCAGCCGCCTTGCCGCCTGCACATTGGTAAAGAACAGATGCAGTGCTACCGCCACTGCGGCCACCAGACCGGCAATAAAACCGCCGCCCGGTGCGTTGTGGCCACGCAGCAGCAAAAAAAGCGAAAACAGCAGCAACAACGGCAACAGGAAATAACCCGTGGTACGCAGGATCAGCGATTGCGTTTTCATCGCGTTTTGTCCTCCGCGCGAAACTTGAGCATGGCATAGACACCGATGGCGGCCAGCGCGAGCACGAAAATCTCGCCCAGCGTATCGAGCGCGCGGAAGTCGACCAGAATGACGTTAACGATGTTGCGACCGTGCCCGGACGGCACGCTTTCGGCCACGAACCACGCCGAGATGCTCTCGTAGTAGCGGCTGCCCGCCGCCAGCAGCACCAGCAGACTCATGGTGGCGCCCACCAGCAGTGCCACCAGCACATCGCGCAACCGCAGCGCCTTCGACGAGAGCTTCAGGTAACGCGGCAGGCGGAACAGCACCAGCACCAGCAGGATGACCGTGAGCGTTTCCACCAGCACTTGCGTAATGGCCACATCCGGCGCGCTGAACAACACATAGAGCAACGACACCGCAAAACCGACCACGCCAAGCGCCGCCACAGCGGCCAGCCGGTAGCGCGTGCGTACCGCCATCAGCGTGGCAGCCAGCAGGGTCAGCACGATGGCGTATTCATGCAGTCGGATACCACTGAGGTCCGTCACCAGCGTCAGTTCGCCGCGGTATAGCCAGAGCTGGCCCAGCACCAGCGCCACGGTACTGAGCAGGATGACCAGCAGGTAATAACGCAGATAGCCGTTCTGTATCAGCCGCGTCTGCCAGGCTGACACGCTGACGATGCCCTCCATGAATTTCTCGTAACCGCGCTCGGGGCCGATCCCCTGCAAACGGCCCATGAACCCGGTCGCATCACGGAAACGATCGAGCAGGCGATACAGCCCTGCGCCGGCCAGCAAGGCGCCCGTGCTCAGCAAGAGCGCAAGATTGGGCCCGTGCCAGAGCGCAAGCGCGGTTTGCGGCGGACGGCCGGCCACGGCCGTTGCGGCGGCGATAAGCAGACCGTCGGCCACCAGCGGCAGGGCCAGCCCGGCACACACACCGAGCAACGCGAGCACGAGCGGCCCGGCCAGCAGCGCCGGCGGCGCCTCGTGTGCCGGCGTCTTCGGCCAGTGCCCGACAGCACCGAACCATGGCCGCAGCCCGATCAGCAAGGCCACCACAACACCGAACACCGCTGCCGCCAGCGTCAGCAGCAACAGCAGCGACGACCATTGCGGCGCTCCCAGCACGGCCTCCAGCAGCAGCTCCTTGCCGACAAACCCCAGCAGCGGCAGCACCCCCGCCATCGACAGCGCTGCCAGCCCGGCCGCGAGCGCCGTCAGGGGCAGTGCATGGCGCAAGCCACCGGTATCGCGCAGGTCTTTAGCCCCCACCTCGTGATCGAGAATGCCGGCCACCATGAACAACGTGCCCTTGTACAGCGAGTGCGCGAGCAAGCCGGTCACCGCCGCCAGCAGCGCCACCTCCGTACCAATGCCGATCAGCATCACCAGCATACCGAGCGCCATCACGGTGGAGTAAGCCAGCACTTTCTTGATGCCGGTACTGCGCACCGCCAACAGCCCCCCCGTGAAAAAGGTGATGCCGCCGGCCAGGCAAAGTGCCGAGGTCCAGAGCACGGTGTCGCCGAGTGCCGGCTGCAAACGCGCCAGCAGGTAGACACCCGCCTTCACCATCGTCGCCGAATGCAGGTAGGCCGATACGGGCGTTGGTGCCGCCATCGCGTTCGGCAGCCAGAAATGAAAAGGGAACTGCGCCGACTTGGTAAAGGCGCCAACCAGGATCAGCACCAGCAGCAGCGAGTAGTGCTCATGCCCGCGCAGCGCCTCACCCATGGTGAGGATCTCCGACAGCGAGAGTGTGCCCGCGGCCTGCCCCAGCACCACAAAGCCCGCCATCAGCACCAGGCCACCACCGGCAGTGACGATCAGCCCCTGCAAGGCCGAGCGGCGCGCCTGCGCATCATCGTGATTGAAGCCGATCAGCAGCCACGAGGTAATGCTGGTCAGCTCCCAGAACACGAACAGCGCAATCAGGTTGTCGGCCAGCACCAGCCCCAACATCGAGGCCATGAAGCAGAGCAGGATGGCAAAGAAGCGGCCGAGATCACGATGGCCTTCGAGATAGCGCCCGGCATAGGCAAAGATGAAAAAACCGATGCCACTGATGAGCAAGGCCATCAGCAGCGATAACCCATCGACCACGAACGACAACTCGATGCCGAGCGCCGGCAGCCACTCCCAGGCCATGCGCACCGGGCCATCGTTCACCGCCGACAGGAAGCCCGCGAAGTAGAGGAACAGCGCGCCCGGCAGCAGCGCCACCGCCCAACCGGCATGGCGGCCAAACAGGCGCACAAGGGCGGGCGCTGAGAACGCGAGCAGAAACCCGGAGAGCACGGCAAGCAACATTGACGGTCCTTCGGTGGTCTGTGAAAAACAAGGCGTGAAAAGATGGCGCATTGATACCACAAGCAGCGCGCGAGGTTCAGACCACAGTGCCGCTCTTGTGTCGCCCTTGCGTTAAGAAGGCCCTGAATGACCCATGATCGTTCGGGCCAAGCCCTTCGGCCCGCTCAGGAAAGCCCTGCCGAAGGGCCTGATTTTAGCAGCGGATCAATCACGATTGAGCGCTTGATCCAGCGTGGAGCGATTCTGGACAAATGCCGGAATCGCGGGCTGAAAAAGCCCGGGATGCGCATTTTTCAGCCAACTGTTCAGCGGGCACGCCCCTCGAAGACCAATGGAAATCTGCAGAAAAGGCTCAAGGCGAACAGTGCCGGGCCCAGCGCTCATGGGTGCTGACTGGGCACTGCGTGGGAGCTGAATACGTCGTGCGGGAACGGCGGCGGCCCGTCGCGAGCATAGGCATACAGAGGCGGGCAAGCGTCACTCCGCCGCCAGCGAAAGGCCGCTGATATCAGGATTCACCAGCACTTTTTCTTCGCGGATTTCGTCGAGCGGCGCACCGACCGGCGCCACCGAGAGACCACTGATGTCTACCTGCACGGGCACGACATGCGCTCGCTCTTCTTCTTTCAGCACCTCAGTGCCGGGCGGCGCCATGCTGATGCCGGAGAGATCGACCTGCACCGGCTTTACCACGCGCCGCTCGCTGGCGGCGAGGATGTCACTGCCCGCCGCGGCCATGGCAATACCAGTGATGACAGGAGCGACAGGCGCCGGCCCGGTGCGCGGAATACTGAGACGAAAGCCCGCCGGGTAAAGCGCCCAGGTTTCAATCTTTTCAATAATGGCCGGAGGGGGCGGCTCACCTGGCTTGGGCTTTTTCGCCTCCTCAATCGCGTGCTGCTGGGCCATGGCCGCCACGCGCTCGGCCATGCTTTGTGCCGGCGCCGCGGGTTTGGCTGTCGCAGAAGCAGGTGCAGCAGGAGTAGAGGCAGCGGGCGCCGACGTTGCGGGTGCCGCCGCTACGGGCCGGCCCTGCTCATCGACCTGCACCATCTGCGTGTTGGCGCCGGCCTGCTTCATCAGGGCACGGACCTTCATCGCCGTCTCGCGATCGACCATTTTCTTCACGGCCACCGGCTGCCCGGAAAACAGCTTGTCGAGCACGGCCTCGCTGGCATTGAACATCTTGCCCACATTGGCGCGGACCACGGCAAGCTCGGCGCGCCCGGACAGTTCGCCGGCAAAGATCACGTTGAAGAGTTCAGCCATAAGACGCGGCGCTGCCAAAAATGAAGAAGATGCCCGATATGTAACGGTTTGAGGGCAGCGAGGCAACCTTGGCAGGGGCCACAACCCGAGCAATGACCCCCATTCTGAGAAGTACCGCCCATTGGTCGACTCATCGACACCGCCCAACACTCGAAATGCAGGCGAGTCACCAAGTCATGTGCGGCCCGCGCAAATCAGCGACAGCGCCACGCCTCTAGTGGCGGAGCCGCTTCATTGTGAGGGCAGCCCTATTGTGAGAGCTGCTCTGTGGGAGCGACGCCATATGGGAGCCGGCGTTATGTGGGAGCGGCTTCAGCCGCGAAAAGCCCGCTATAAAGCCGCATCCTGCAAATTCGTGACTCTCGCGCTCTGCATCTTCGCGGCTGAAGCTGCTCCCACGGGGTCAGTGGCCAATCCTAGGGCGCGATAACCATTCGCGTTGTCGTCACCAGCGTGCCGTGCAGGCGGCAATCCGGCGGGAGCTGCACGCGTTCGAAATGCGCGGCGGACGCATCTGCCTTCCAGATCACGTTGACTGTGGAAGCCGCGCAGTGGCCGCCGAGTAGCGGCGCGCGCACTTCCACCTGCATATCGTGCAAGACCAACTGCTCCGGGCTATCGGCGCGCCCCTTCCACGGCAAGCCGACTGGCGTTATCCGGCCGCAGCGGCCGCCACCAAACCGTACGTCCGTCACCACGATTTCGCCGCCAGCCGTCACGGTTCCGCTAAAGGTAGTCTCGCAGCTAAGCCCGAGAATGCCCTTGCCCAACTCCAGTTTGCCCTTGGCGGAAAACGCTCCCGCCGGGCTGACTGTTACCGCCTGCGCGGCCGGCATCACCCCCAGCCCCGCCAGCCCCAGTACACACCACATGCCAACAACAGGCATGCCACGCCACCCACACTTCAGCTTACCCACTTCACCATCCTTGACTGCTTGCTGGAGGCCTCACACCGGAGCATTCGCCTGTCTCTTGGAGAGACACCGACTAACCCTGTTCGGGCGGAACCCTACGACCCCGCTCAGGAGAGCCCTGTCGAACAGATCAGCGCGAACGGCTTTGGATTATTCAGCCGATGCTCAAGCGTTGTCGCCCAGCACATTGACCCCCGGGAAAGCCCCGGTAAAACCGGGCCCAGGCATCGTGCAACGCACTGCCTGAGTGTTACAGCCGGCACTCCTGCCTGACAAGACTCAGGCCTTGACCGGCAGCAAGCGCTCGCGGAAAAACGCCAGCGTGCGCTCCAGCGCCTGCTGCGTGGGATGGCCGGCCTTGTCCACCAGATCCTTGGTCAGCACCGAATGGGCGTAGACCGGAATGCGGTAGCGATTGAGCGGCGACGAATCAATTTCAATCGCCTCGAAGCCATCGCCCAACTCTTCGCGCAAATGATCAAAGCGCGCCTTCGGGCACATGGCATCCCATGTGAAGCGCAGGCCGAGCACGCGGATGTCTTCTTCAGCAATACGCTGCTTGATGACCTGCAATTCGGCATCACTGACATGCAGCGCGGCGCGTGCCGTCTTGCTGATGCCGATCGGCAGCGACGGCTGCGAGAGCACAGGCGCCATCACCACCGGGTCGACCATCAGGCTGAGCGAGAAGTTGCCGGTAAAGCACATGCCGACGGTACCCACACCGCGCCCACCACACTCGGCATGCACGGCACGGCAGAGCGCGCGCAGCCAGTCGGTCACCGGGCTCGACTGACGTGCCGCAAATGCGGCGAATTCGCTACGGATACAGGCTTTGGCAATGCTGCTGGCGATATACGCCGGCTCATAATCACGACCGGGCTCACCAAACAGCGACGGCATGATGGCCGTAAAGCCAGCGGCGGCCACACGGCGGGCGTAATCGGCCACGGCAGGCGTAATGCCGGGCACTTCATGGATGACGACCACGGCCGGCCCCTGCCCCTGGCGGTAAACCGGAAAAGACTTGCCGTCGTGATGAAAGGTGTAGCGGACAAAATCTTCCAGCTCGATGTCATAAACCGCCTGGCGGTCATGGGCGGTGGTCAGTGGAATCAGGCGTTTCTCGGACATGAAATAATTCCTTGGAGTTGACATCCTGCGCAGGGGAAGCAGCAACAGGAGCGGATGCGGTGTCATTGCTTTTATCAGCGGTGGGCCGCCGGAAAATACAGCGCCCCGCGAGAATAAGCGGATGCCGGAAGAAGCAAAAGCCCGCCCGGTCGGCAGGCTTGCCAACCGGCGGCCTCATGGCGACAGGGTTGCGCTACCGCGTCATGAGCGGCCGACACTTTCTCTCCAGCACTGTCAGCAGCACCGTCAGCAGCGCCGTACCGGCGTCACGCAAAATGGTAATGCTGGAGCGGGAAATGGCCATGCGCCCACACGGCCATGAAGGTCGGTGTTGGCCGCAGAAGCAACGCTTCGCCATGCTGATTGAAATAGTAGCTATTCGACGGCGCACAATTGCCATTCACGAACACCGAGCTACCAAGCCCTGCACGCATCCGCTCCAGAAACGCCTCATTGGCCGCTGCATCCACCTCAAAACTCTCCGCTCCCTGCCGGCGCATTTCCCCCAGGCAACGCTCGATATGCTTCATCTGTCCTTCAATGGTGAAGAAATACGATAGACCGCTGAACGAGAAGGGACTGGGCAAATGAAAAAGATTGGGAAAGCCGGGCACAGTAATCCCTTCATAGGCCTGGAAGCGATTGGCATTCCACCACTGCCCCAGCTCCACGCCATTGCGGCCACGAATGTCAAACGCCGGAAAGTTTCCGGGCTCCCAGACCTTGAAGCCGGTTGCCAGAATCAGCGTATCGATTTTGCGCAGGCGGCCATCGGTGGTGACAATGCCATCAGGCTCGATGCGCGCAATGCCATCTGTGATCAGTTCAACATTCGGGCGCGTGAACACGCGGTAATAATCATTCGAGAACGTCGGCCGCTTGCAACCAAAACTGTAAGACGGCGTCAGCTTGCGGCGCATGACAGGGTCTTTGATGTAGCGCGCGAGATGTGCTTTGCACACGTTCTCCATCATGACGTTCAGGAATGGCAACTGCCTGTTGTGCAATGCGCCTGTCACCATCACGGTTTCGAGAATGGCAGAACTCACCATGCGAGCACTTTTTTGCACAAACGGTATGCGCGCAAACAGTCCGCGAACACTGGCCGGAATGGCCGTATCGGTTTTGGGTGATACCCAGATCGGTGTGCGCTGATACACATCAAGTTGCGCCACTTGCGGCGCAATTTCCGGCAGCAGTTGCACGGACGTAGCGCCCGTGCCGATCACCGCTGCCCGTCGTCCCGCCAGTGCATGACCATGATCCCATTCCGCCGTGTGCATGACCTTGCCGGCAAAGCTGTCGAGCCCCGGAATATCGGGGAATTTCGGATGCGATAAATAGCCGGTCGCCACAATCAGGAGACGCGCCGTCACTGGTGCCTGCCCGGCAATATGCACGGTCCAGAATTTTCCGGCGTCGTCATAAATGGTTCTTTCGACCGTGGAATTGAAACGCATGAACCGGCGCAGCCGGTATTTTTCCGCCACATGCTGCGCATAGCGTTTGAGCTCGGCACCGGGCGCATACAGGCGCGACCAGTCCGGATTAGGCTCAAAAGAGTACGAATAGGTGACTGAGGCGATATCCACGGCAATACCGGGATAGGTATTCAGATGCCAGGTCCCACCCACATCCGACGCTTGATCGAGCATGAGAATATTCTCGATCCCCATGCGCCCGAGCTGGATGGCGGCGCCCATGCCGCCAAAACCGGTGCCGACGATGATCGCCTCATGATCGGGTGAGGGCGCCGCCAATGGGGCGGTTGCGCGCCGGGTCTTTTTTCCAGTGCTGGTTTCCATACGTCGCATCCTTATATCTTGTGCGGTTTTTTATTGTGTCCGGGGCTAGCGGCTATGTGTTGGCGACAGCGTCTTGTCTGGCGGCTTATGGCAGGCCTGTCTGGCTCACGCCACCCGATGTTGCCGTGTAAAGCCACTCGGCACAGATGGCCTGAAGGCAAACTAACAGAGCGGAAAACATGATTCAGCGTCATCTGCCTGACATGACGCTGAGTCAGTTTTTACCGGTGTTTTGATTGCGCCTCCCGATACGCTACGCCGTCATGCGCGCTACTGATTGACCCGCATCAGGGGTCGTCGTGGCACAAGTGTCATTGACGACCGCGCCAGCGCTGCCTAGCGTGCGGGCACCTTTACCGACCCAGGAATTCCCCATGGCCCGCCTCCCCCTCTCCAGCAAAAAAGGCCGCGTTGCCATTGTCGATGCTGTGCGCACGCCGTTTGCCCGCATCGCCACCCACTACCGTGATCTGTCGGCGATTGATCTGGGCGTGCAAGTGGTGAATGCGCTCATGGCGCGCAACGAGCTCAAGCCCGAACAGCTCGACCAGCTCGTGTTCGGCATGACCGTGATGATTCCCGAAGCGCCTTTCATTGCGCGTGAAATCGCGCTCGAATGCGGCATGGACAATGTTGATGCCTACTCCATCACCCGCGCCTGCGCCACCAGCTTCCAGACCGTGACCAGCGCCGCCGAAAGCATTCTCGCCGGCAATGCCGACATCGTGATTGCCGGCGGCACCGACTCTACCAGCAGCGTGCGCCTGCCGATGTCGCCGAAATTCTCCTCCACCTTGCGCGACGTGAACTTCGCCAAGACCCTGAAAGATCGCGCAAAGCTGCTGTCCACCCTGCGCCCCCGCGACTTGCTGCCGATGGAGCCCTCCATCACCGAGTTTTCGGTGGGCGAAACCATGGGCCAGAGCTGCGAAAAAATGGTGAAGAAATGGGGCGTGACGCGAGAAGAACAGGATGACATCGCTCACGCCTCGCACAGCAACGCCGCCTTTGCCTGGCGCGATGGCCGCCTCGATGCGCAAGTGATCAGCTTGTCGCTCGCTGATCGCAATGTGCAGCAAGACAATCTGGTGCGCATGCACTCCGAACGTGAGAGCTACAGCAAACTCAAACCCTGTTTTGATTTCAGCGGCGCAGGCACCGTTACCGCCGGCAACGCCAGCCCGCTGACCGATGGTGCCTCTGCCGTACTGTTGATGAGCGAAACGACAGCGCGCGCATTGGGCTACACCCCCATCGGTTATTTGCGCGCCAGCGCGTTTGCCGCCAAAACACCGCAAGATGATTTGCTGATGGGCCCCGTGCACGCCGCCCCTCTCGCACTGGAGCGCGCCGGCCTCACGCTGAAAGACATGACGATTGTCGACATGCACGAAGCGTTTGCCGGACAGCTTGCCTGCAACCTGCGCGGGCTTGCCTCTACCGATTACGCCAAAACCGTGCTGAACCGGAAAAAAGCCTTGGGCGAAGTCGACCCGAAGCGCCTGAATGTGAATGGTGGCTCGATTGCCTATGGCCACCCTTTCGGTGCCACCGGCACGCGCATCATCGGCCAGGCGCTGTATGAGCTGCGCCGTCGCGGCGGCGGCATTGCACTCACTACGGCTTGCGCCGCGGGGGGTGTTGGCGCCGCCATGGTGCTCGAAAGCGACTGATCGCCGTGACCGTCACTGCCGCGCACATCGCAAAGACCGCATACGCAGCGCCGCCAAACCGAGTGAGAATGCAGGCGTCCTGCCACGGAGCCTGCCATGCACACCACCCTGACCATCGCCCTGCCTGACTGGCTGCCCAGCTTTCTGGCGACGCGCGAACAGCCTGAGGACGACGCGGCGCGACTGTCCGAAGTGATTGCATTGTCGGCAGAGAATGTCGCCCGCGGCAGCGGCGGCCCGTTTGCGGCAGCGGTGTATGACGAGGAAAGCGGCGAGCGCCTGGCCGCGGCGGTGAACGTGGTCATACCCAGCCACTGCGCGGCGGCACATGCCGAAACGCTCGCGCTGTCACTGGCACAGCAGGCCTGCGCCACGCACACGCTGGCAGTGCGCCGCTGCGTGCTGGTCACCAGTGCCGAACCCTGCGCCATGTGCCTCGGCGCCATTTGCTGGAGCGGTGTGGTGCGTGTGCTGTATGCCGCCACGCGCGCCGATGTCGAGGCCACCGGCTTTGACGAAGGACCTCGGCCCGCGCGCTGGAAAGCTGCGCTCATTTCACGTGGCATTGCCGTGACCGGCCCCTTGCAGCGCCGCGATGCTGCCGCCGTACTGCGTGCGTATGTGCAGGGCGCAGGCCACATCTATAACGGCTGAGTGCTCATGCACACTCACACCACAAGCCACTGGCCCAAGCGACTGACCCGAGCCATGCCCTGCGCTACCCGGCCAACAAACTGAACCGCCCTTAGCCGCTTGCTGAAAAACACCCATTCCGGGCTATTTCAGCCCGCGCTTACGACTCCTTGAACGGATTCAGGCGATTGCCCAGGTGGTACTGCAAGGCCACCGGCAACGGCCGCACGCTGCTGGCCACCAGCTTGTTGACGAGGCCGGGCACGCAAACAGGCTTGCCCTTCATCACCGCCGCCCAGCCCTCACGCACCACCTCGTCCGCTTCCTGCCAGAGCAGGCCGGGCAGTTTGTCGGCGGCATCGCGCGTGCCCATGGTGTCGTGAAATTCGCTGCGCGTGAAACCCGGGCAAAGCGCGGTGACATGAATGCCCTGCGGCTTCAGCTCCATGTCGAGCGACTGCGACATACCGAGCACATAACTCTTGATGCCCGTGTAAAGCAGGCTCGCACCCGGCGGCGAAAACGCGGCCAGCGACGACAGATTGATGATCCGGCCCCAGCCCCGCGCACGCATGCCGGGCAGCACGCGATGGCAGAGTTCGGTAACCGCCGTGACCATGAGCTGGATTTCCGCCGCCAACTGCGGCCACGGCGTCCCCGCAAACGAAGACTTGCCCGAGAGGCCCGCGTTGTTGATGAGCACGTCGATGGCAATGCCTTCGCGCTCGGCAAACGCCATGATGGCCGCCGGCGCAGCAGGATCGTTCAGATCCGCCGCCAGCACATCGCAACGCACACCATGTTGCGCGGTCAGCTCCGCCGCCAGTTCCTGCAAGCGCTCGGCGCGACGCGCCACCAACAGCAGCGCGTAACCCTCGGCCGCCAAATGACGCGCAAAGGCCGCACCAATGCCGGCAGAGGCGCCGGTGATCAGTGCCGTTCGGTGAGTTGTGGTTGAGGGGGTGCTGATTTTGGAAGCGGTGGTTTTGGAAACTGTGGTTTTGGAAACAGTAGTGCTCATGAAAAATCCTCAGCAGGCATGAAGCGCGGGTAATTCGCGCGGTCCGATAGAAAAGCCCGCGCGTGGGCGGCCGATGTCGCCGCGATACGGCGCCACCGGCCCTTCCAGCACGAAGGGATAAGGCGTGCGGCGCATGGCATCGCTAAAACCATAAGTGCCCATGCCCAGATAGAGGCCCGGCGCCACCCGCCGGACCTCATCGACCATGTGCACGCTGCCGCAGGCAGAGTGGAAACCACGGTACACCAGTTGATACGCCGGACGGCCGTCAAAGCGCGAGGGGGCTATCAGCGTCAGCATCGGATAGCGCTGCACGATCTGCCCCCCTTGCAGGAAGGTGTTGTAACCACGCCCGCCATCTGCATCCACCGGCCGGAATGCCTTGCACAGCCAGTGATGAAGGCGCCCCTCCAGCACGGCCCGGCCGACGCGTCCGGCCAGCCAGCCGGGCTGGGCCAACAGGCGCGCCGCGTACTCCCCGTCCATTTCCGCCAAGGTTGGCGCCGGCAGATCAGCAAACAGCCGCCGCAGCTCATCCGTCGAAAGCGTGCGCAAATCCGCCGCTGATATCGCTGTCGTCATACCATCCTCACCACTTGTTGAACGTCATTCAAGGCAATGCTAGCCAATAAGTTGAATAGCATTCAACCTCCACTACAATGCCGGCGATGAGCGGCAACCGGCACCCCAGCCGCCGGCCCGCCGCAGGAGACGACCATGGCGCGAACCAAACGCGAGCAAGCCCCGGAAGAAAAGCGCAACGAGATCGTGGCCGCCGCCCGTGCCTTGCTGGTGCAGGAAGGCTACGACGCCACGTCGATCAGCCGGCTTGCCGCTGCCGCTGGCGTCGCCCCCAACACCATCTACTGGTACTTCAAGGACAAAGACGAGGTGCTGATTGCCGTGCTCGATGCCGAACTCACAGCGAGCATGAGCGACTACCTGCAACTGCAAACCACCAGCCGCACCGAACGCCTGTTGTGGGTGGCCAACCAGCTAGCGCAGGTCAGCCGGCTGGTGAGTACCGTGCACACGCGGCTTGAGCAGTCGCCCGCCATCCATGCCTGGCATGAGCGCTTCCATGAACTCAGTGAAGGCGTGCTGCGCGCGGAGTTTCAGCAGGCGGGTGTTGCCGCCGACAGGATAGAGGCGCGCGTGAAGATCAGCGTGTTCGCTATTGAGGGACTGCTGTCGCACCCGCTGCCGGAGGCCGAAAAGCGCGCGATTTGCGCGGCGCTGGTGGGGGAGTGATTTTGATGAGGGAGAATCTCACTGTTTTCAGTAATTACGGAATATTTAGCAACCAGCGCTCATTTGTACTCGCTAAAGAACTCAGGATCTACTTCGTACACGGT
>JAUXNL010000524.1 GCA_030684415.1 Moraxellaceae bacterium
GGGGTATCTTTGACTACGACCTGAAAAAAGAGCGTCTGGAAGAGGTCATGCGTGAGCTTGAGGATCCCTCGCTCTGGAATGACCCTGAAAAAGCACAGGCCATTGGCCGTGAACGCGTGGAGCTGGAAGGCGTTGTGCTGACGCTGGATCGTCTGGACAGCGGCCTTCGGGATGCCCGCGATCTGCTGGACCTGGCGGTGGAAGAAGATGACGAAGGCTCGCTCAACGATGTGACCACCGAGCTGGATGATCTGGAAAAGGCCGTTGCTGATCTGGAGTTCCGCCGGATGTTTGCCGGCAAAATGGACCCCAGCAACTGCTTCATCGACATTCAGGCCGGTGCCGGTGGCACCGAAGCCCAGGACTGGGCCAGCATGCTCTTTCGCATGTACTTGCGCTGGATTGACCGTCATGGCTTCAAGGGTGAGATTCTGGAAGTCTCCGACGGTGAAGTGGCCGGTATCAAGTCGGCCACGATTCGCGTTGAAGGTGCTTACGCCTTCGGCTGGCTGCGGACCGAAACTGGCGTGCACCGGTTGGTCAGAAAGTCGCCTTTTGACTCCGGCAATCGTCGCCACACTTCTTTTTCGGCTGTGTTTGTCTCGCCTGAAGTGGACGACAACATCGAAATCGAAATCAATCCGGCCGATGTGCGCACAGATACCTACCGTGCTTCGGGTGCGGGCGGTCAGCACATCAACAAGACCGACTCTGCCGTTCGTCTCACGCATGTTCCTACGAATACGGTGGTGGCGGTGCAGAACGAGCGCTCCCAGCATGCCAACCGCGATCGTGCCTGGAAGCTGTTGCGCGCCAAACTTTATGAACTGGAAGTGCTCAAGCGCAATGCCGACAAGCAAGCGCTCGAAGAAACCAAATCTGATGTGGGCTGGGGCAGCCAGATCCGCTCCTATGTGCTTGACCAGTCGCGTGTAAAAGACTTGCGCAGCAATATAGAGAGCTCCAATCCTGGCGCCATTCTCGATGGGGACATAGATGAGTTCATTGAGGCCTCTCTGAAAATGGGACTCTGACAGCCTCGGCTTTCAGGAAGCGATCCTTCTAGCCGCTGCATGTAGCCCCGAAGTGGTGAGGTTATCCTCACGTTATCCTCGTAATTGATGATCAAGTCTCGCCCTCGTGTGCGGGGCATGACCTGGTGAAGCAAATGAGCGAGCAGCCGACTACCGAAGTACCTGTTGACGAGAACAAGCT
Source organism: Moraxellaceae bacterium (assembly GCA_030684415.1). Lineage (GTDB taxonomy): Bacteria > Pseudomonadota > Gammaproteobacteria > Pseudomonadales > Moraxellaceae > UBA2031. The sequence goes on from JAUXNL010000524.1 coordinate 1,216, forward strand.
GATTGCCGAGCGCAAGCACAAGCTCGCAGAAATCCGTGCGGAGAAAGGCAATGCCTTTCCCAATGATTTTCGTCGGGATGCGTTAGCGACCGACCTGCATGAGCGCTTTGGCGCGTTGGAGGCCGAAGCACTGGAGGCTGATCGTCAGGTGTTTTCCCTGGCTGGTCGCATCATGCTCAAGCGCGTGATGGGCAAAGCCAGCTTCGCCACCATCCAAGACATGTCCGGCCGGATCCAGTTGTTCATCTCCAAAGATGCCGTCAGCGAAGAGACATATACCGCTTTCAAGAAGTGGGATATGGGTGACATTGTTGGTGCGCGTGGTTACGTCTTCAAGACCAAGACCGGAGAGCTGTCACTGCATGTTGATGAGCTGCGCTTGCTGACCAAGTCGCTGCGCCCGCTGCCCGACAAATTTCATGGCATGGCCGATCAGGAGATGAAGTATCGCCAGCGCTACGTAGACCTGATCGTGAGTGAAGACACGCGCCGTGCTTTCCGCATCCGCTCTCAGGTGGTCGATGGTATCCGCCGGTTCATGGCGGGGCGTGACTTCATGGAAGTGGAAACGCCGATGATGCATGTCATTCCCGGCGGTGCGGCGGCAAAGCCGTTTACGACGCATCACAATGCGCTCGACATGCCGCTTTTCCTGCGTATCGCGCCGGAGCTGTATCTCAAGCGTCTCGTGGTGGGCGGTTTTGAGCGGGTTTTCGAGATCAACCGCAATTTCCGCAATGAAGGGGTGTCCACGCGGCACAACCCTGAGTTCACCATGATCGAGTTTTATCAGGCCTATGCGGATTACCGTGATCTGATGGATCTGACGGAAGACATGCTGCGCACCTTGGCGCAGGACATTCTGGGCAAGACCGAAGTTGATTATCAGGGTGAGGTGTTTGATTTCGGCGCCCGCTTTGAGCGCCTGTCGATGGTCGATGCCATTCTCAAGTACAACCCGGAACTGACGCGTGAGCAGCTGTGGGACTACGCTCAGGCCGCCGAAATCGTGCGTGCGAAGCTCAAGATCGACGTGAAGTCCATCTGGGGGATTGGCAAGCTGCATACGCTGATTTTCGAAGAAACGGTGGAGACGCAGTTGCGTCAGCCAACCTTCATTACGGAGTATCCGGCCGAGGTGTCGCCCTTGGCGCGGCGTAATGATGACAACGAGTTCATCACTGACCGTTTCGAGTTCTTTATTGGCGGCCGCGAGATTGCCAATGGCTTCTCCGAGCTGAATGATCCCGAAGACCAAGCCGAGCGCTTCCATCAGCAGATGAAAGAGAAGGATGCCGGCGATGATGAGGCCATGCACTACGACGCTGACTATATCCGTGCGCTGGAGTATGGCCTGCCGCCGACAGCGGGCGAGGGTATCGGGATCGACCGGCTGGTGATGCTGTTTGCGAATGCCCCCAGCATCCGGGATGTCATCCTGTTTCCGCATATGCGCCCCGAAGCCTGAGCCAGCAGCAGGTGACATGACGCGGCGGAATGTCAAAAGGCGACCATCGGTCGCCTTTTTTCTTGGCGCCGTAGCCTATCTCTGGTTTGCTCTTCCGACGTTGCGGTCAGCGCCATGTTGCAGTACAGACCTTGGGCAGATAGCCTTTTTCTCGTGACCCATAACAAAAATATGCCGCTTGCCGGCACCTCTGGAGGTTCCATGTCTTTGCGCAAATCCTTGGGCGTCATCTTGACCGGCCTGATCCTCCTGCCTGGCTTGGCGTCTGCTGAACAGAAGCTGCAGGTTGAAGGCACTACCATTGTGGTGCCTTCGGCAGCGGAGTTCATCAAAGCGACGGGCATAGGCCCGCTGGACAAGCCTCTGCATATCCGGGCCTGCATTTTTGACCCTGTCGGCAATCAGGGGCCGGCCGTGTCGTATGCCAAAGACATGATTCTGGAGGCCCGGCGCTGGAACGTGTTCATTGATGTAAAGGCCTACACCGATGAGCGCGTGGTGGCGGAAGACTTCAAGGCCAACCGTTGTGATGCGATTGCCATCTCGACCTTGCGTGCCAAGCAGTTCAACCACTTCATCGGCAGCCTCGACTCGGTTGGCTCAGTGCGAAACTATGACGAGCTGCGCTCAGTAATGCGGGTGCTCTACACCAATCCGAAAGCAGCACCATTGATGATCAATGGCTCTTACCAGATCGGAGGTGTGATTCCCCTCGGTGCCATCTATGTGATGGTGAATGACCGCAAGATTGATTCGATTGAAAAGGCCGCTGGTAAAAAAGTAGCGGTTCTGGAGTGGGACAAGTCACAGGCCCGCATGGTGCAGCAGTTGGGTGCACAGCCGGTCGCCTCGGATATCAGCAACTTCGCTGGTAAGTTCAATAATGGCCAGGTTGACATCATTGCGGCCCCCGCGATTGCTTTTCAGCCACTGGAGCTTTACCGCGGCCTGGGCGACAAGGGGGCGATTTACCGTCTGCCCTTGGCGATGATGACCGGGGCGTTGGTCTTCAATCGTGACAAATTCATCAAGGAAGTGCCTGATCTTGACGACAAGATCCAGAAAATCCGTAATTTCGCGATCGGCTATCTGGAGCAGGCCTACCTGCTGATCGACAAGGTGGAAAAGGATATTCCTGCCAAATACTGGATGGATCTCAGTGAGGCGGACAAAGTGAAGTACTTCACCATGATGCGGGAGGCTCGCATCCAGTTGACGCGCGAAGGGGTCTACGACCCACGCATGATGTCGATGCTGAAAAAAGTGCGCTGCAAGCATGAGCCGCAGAATGCTGAGTGCTCGCTGAATGACGAGTAGTGTCATGTTTGAATGATCATGACCTCAAAATCATGATCAAGGAATCAGGTCCAATAAGAGTCAGGGCCAATAAAAAGGCGATGCAGTAGCATCGCCTTTTTATTGGCGAAAGCTCTGACTAACACCGCTCACCCTGAGCCTTGCGACAGGCTCGGCACGAACGGTTTTGGGTTATTCAGGGCCTCCTTGGGAAGAGGGCGCTCAGGTTTTGATGCCCAGCCGGTGATAGACAAAGTTCAGTAACCAGATCGGCCCTACCAGCAAGAACTGCAGGTCCTTGAAAAACGAGGGCTT
>JAUXNL010000533.1 GCA_030684415.1 Moraxellaceae bacterium
GGGGTATAGCGGTCATCAATCGGCATAACCTTCATGGTGGCGTCCGGCATTTCTTTCATATCAGCATGGTCCGACTTGCTCATGCCGGCCATCTTGGTATCCATGGGCATGCCGGCGGCGCCCACCTTGCCTGCCGCAACCGTTACCGTTACCGTTCCCTGCATGCCGGCTTCCCAGTGCCCCGGGATCAGGCAGGCATACAGAAAAGTGCCGGGCTGGGTGAACTGCCAGAGAATCTCGGCAGTCTTACCCGGCGCCACACGGGCTGAATGCGCATCGGCATGCTCCATCTCCGGATTCTTTTTCATCATCGCGGCATGCTCGGCAATTTCATCGCGAGGGCCAAGCACAAACTCATGGGGAATCTTGCCGTCATTACGGATCCGGAAGCGGATGGTTTCCCCCTGTTTGATGGCCAGCGAACTCGGGGAAAAGCGCATGGCATCACTCATGCTGATGTCGATGGTTCGGTTGAGGTCAAGAAACATGCCTTGACGACCAAAGCCGGTTTCCTCGGCCACGATCGGTTTGGTCGGTTTACTGACTTTCATGTCGGTGTCCATCGGGCCGTGGCCATGGGCGTGATTGCCACTGGCCCACACGGGAGCACTGACGAGCCCTGCGGCCATCAGCAGGGCCAGTGTGGTGTGACGCATATATATGGTTTTCATGGGTAGGCTCCTGAGCGTGGATGAAAGGGTTAGAGCGTGTGTTGTGGAGTGATGACGGCGCCCAGCGGCTCCGCCGGCTGCACAATGATTTTTCCCGTGGGACCCGGCTGCCACCGGCCATAGCGGTCACGTTGAAAGGCGGTAACGTCAAACTCTCCCGCCTGGGTGAACTGCCAGATCAGTTGGGCATGGCTTTGTGCGGCGATGGCCACGATGTTGGGAGAAATCAGTTGGGCGTCGTGCTGTTGCTTCAGGAGCTGGCCGTAATGCGCCAGTTCAGGGGCGCTGCCCAGGGCAACCACGATGTCGGTGCGTTGCAGATTCTTCAGGGCCAGGCGCAGGGTTTTGCCGGCGGCGACTTGCAGGGTTGCTGGCAACGGCGGCGACTGCCCATCAAAGACCAGCTCTGCGCTATTTGTTAGGTGCCGAATCGAGCCTTGGCGGCCACAGTCCAATTCATCGCTCTCTATCGCCAGCAAGACCTTGCGCGGCACTTCAACCTTGTGCGCGAGGGCGGGACTCATAGGGGTCACACTGAACGTTGTGGCCAGCAACAAGGCCGTGGTTCGGCTCTGTGTTTGCTTTTTTGGTTCGCGGGGAATCGTCATGGTCATCAGTGCCCCTCATGGCCGGTGGGTTTGCGAACCTTGAGGTCGTGGTCACTGGCAGGCGCCGGCGCCGCCTTTATCGCCTCGGGCTCCTCACCCTCATAAAGCCAGGCCACCGTTCTGGGGGGATGCTGATACCAGCCCGGATCCGTGTAGTCGCCCCGCGCTTGCTGGTCGCGCACCTTCAACAGCGTGAACATGCCGCCCATTTCAACGGGGCCGAAGGGCCCTTGTCCGGTCATCATGGGCAGGGTGTTGTCCGGCAGCGGCATTTCCATTTCGCCCATATCGGCCATGCCCTTGCTGCCCATGTCCATATAGTCCGGCGTCAGCTTGCGAAT
>JAUXNL010000541.1 GCA_030684415.1 Moraxellaceae bacterium
TGCCAGTTGCTCGCTGGGCACCGCACAAGCCGCACTGCGCACGGCCCACCGCTATCTCAAAGAGCGCCAGCAATTCGGCCGTGCACTCGCCGACTTTCAGGCCCTGCAATTCCGCCTGGCCGATATGGCGACCGAACTGCAGGCCGCCCGCCTCATGGTGTATCACGCGGCCAGCCGCCTGGATGCAGGCGACAGCGATGCGACCCTGCACTGCGCCATGGCCAAACGCTTTGCCACCGATGCCTGCTTCACTGTCTGCAATGAAGCCCTGCAATTACATGGTGGCTACGGTTATTTGCGTGACTTTCCGCTGGAGCGCATGGTGCGCGACGTACGCGTGCACCAGATACTCGAAGGCACCAACGAAATCATGCGCGTGATCACCGCCCGCAAACTGCTCGACAAGGATCAGCTCTGAGGCACGGCCGTACAGAGCCATAACGCCGCGGCCCTGGCAGCCGCAACGCACCTGATAGCGTGCGAACGCTTTCCAGCATTCACGCTCACAAAAAGATGAAAAGACAGGAGAAGAAAATGGGCAGCATCGCATTTTTCGGCTGCGGCAACATGGGAGCGCCGATGGCGCGCAACCTGCTCAAGGTGGGCTTTACCGTGCGCGTGTTCGACCTCAATCCAGCCCTGACGGCACCACTGTCGGCCGATGGCGCGATTGTCGCCGGCTCACCCGCCGATGCAGTGGCCGGCGCCGATACCGTCATCACCATGCTGCCGCATGATGCCGCTGTGCGTGCCGTCTACCTGGCCGAACAGGGCGGCCTGGTTGACTTGCTCTCGGCCGGCACACTTGCCATTGATTGCTCGACAGTTTCGCCAGAGTGCGCACGCGAGGTCTCTGCTGCCGCACACGGCCGCGGCATCGCCATGATTGATGCACCGGTATCCGGCGGCGTTGCCGGTGCTGCTGCGGCCACGCTCAGCTTTCTGTGTGGCGGCAGCGCCGACGATCTGGAGCGCGCCCGCCCCTTTCTCGCCGCCATGGGCAAAAACACACTGCATGCTGGCTCGGCAGGCGCTGGCGCTGTGGCCAAAATCTGCAACAACATGCTCTTGGCCGTGCACATGATCGGCACCTGCGAAGCGCTTCAGCTCGGCGCCGACAACGGCCTCGACCCGAAGGTGCTCTCCGACATCCTGCTCAAAAGCTCCGGCCGTAACTGGTCGCTGGAGCTGTACAACCCCTGGCCCGGCGTCATGGAAAACTCTGCGGCTTCGCGCGGCTACACCGGCGGCTTCCAGACCGACCTCATGAACAAAGACCTGGGGCTCGCCATGGAGGCCGCGCTGCACAGCAAGTCCGCCACACCCATGGGCGCACTGGCCAAACAGCTGTATGCGCTGCATGCCACGCATGGCCACGGCAAGCTGGACTTCTCCTCCATTCTCACGCTGCTGCAAAAAGAAAACTGACACCGGCATCGCGCGCACAAAAAAGCCGGCATCCGCCGGCTTTTTTGTGTGCGCTGCGCAAACTCAGGCAAACACACGCTCCGCATTGGCCATGATCCGGTCGCTGATATAGCTGGCCAAGGCATACACTGTCACCTGCGGGTTCACGATGATGCTGGTGGGAAACAGGCTGGCATCGGTGATGAACAGATTCTTCACGTCATGGCACTCGCCATCCGGGTTCACCACCGCCGTTTTCGCATCAGCCCCCATGCGGCAGGTGCCTTGTGGATGGTAAGACACCATGCGGAAGGTTTGCGGCCCGGGCTCGATGCTGTCGACCACGGCGTCGATATCGTCAACACACTGTATCACGCGCTGCGCCACCGTCGGCACGTAAACCTTTTTGGCGCCGCCCGCAAAGTGCACACGCGCCGCGGCTTTGATCGAGGCAATCATGGCCGGGAAATCGCTGTCGGCAATCTGGTAGTCGATGCGCTTCTTGTCCGCGTCCCAGCGGATTTCACCCACATTGTGATCATGAATCAGCGTGACCATACCGGCATGTTTTTTCAGGTTCGCCATATAGTCCATGAACGGTTGGCCGACACCGGGATTGGCCACGGCAGACAGCTCCACCGGCCCGGCGCCACCGGCCTCCAGAATGAAACCGCCTTTGGACGGATGCGCCCATTCGTCTACATAGACACCCAGCAGTGCGCCGCGCCAGGGATGCACATCTTCTTCATATTCCGCCACCACCATCAGCGAAGGATGGCAGGCGAAATTCTTGCCGACCTGCCCTGAGCTATTGGCTATCGCCGACTTCTGCAGCAGCAATGGCGTCTGCACAGCACCCGCCGCCAGTACCACCGCCTTGGCATTGACCGTGACATCCGCTTTTTTGGTACCGGTTTTGGGATCAATGATTTCCGCACGCACGCCAGTCGTCTTGCCATTCTCTGCCAGCACTTGCGTGACGTGAGTATCGGCGTAAATTTTTGCGCCCAGCGCCACCGCCCACGGCAGATAGGTGACCAGCATGGACTGCTTGCGATCACTCGCACAGCCGGACAGGCAATGGCCAGTGAGCGCGCATTCGCGGATGTTGCGTTGGAAAGGCTTCCAGGAAATGCCGAGCTTTTTACAGCCTTCACGAATCACGCTGGAATTGCGGTTGATCTCGTACTCTTCATTGCTGTGGATGCCGAGGCGCTCTTCGACTTTTGCAAAATAGGGTTCCAGTGCAGCGGGCGTGAGATTGCCAAGGCCGTAATCGCGCTGCCAGTCTTCGAGAATGTAATCCGGCGTGCGGAACGACACACAGCCATTCACCACCGTGGAGCCGCCAACGCAGCGCCCTTGCAGCACCAAGAGATCGCCATCCTTGTTCGCCTGCGCGCCTTTGTCTTGATAAAGCTGCTCCATCGCCTTGGCAAAGTCTTCGGTGAATTCACTGCTCGGCACATAAGGGCCGGCTTCCAGCACGATCACCGATTTACCGGCACGCGCCAGCTCGTAGGCAGCCACGGCGCCACCGGCACCGGAGCCCACCACCACCACGTCGGCGGTCAGCGTCAGTTGCGCCTGCGCCACATCAGCGGCCTGCGTGACGGCAAGCCCGCTCGCGGCTGCAATTTTTTCACCCATGTTCCTGCTCCACATTTGGTCGCTCGCCACCACAAACGCGGTTAATGATGGCGGTAAAAATTTGGTAGGGGCCGGCGCAATACTGCCCGGCAACAGGCCATCGCCTCAGGCCGGCAGTGGCTGATTACCCCGCGAGGAAATGCCCCACTTCTTCGTGACGGCTCCATCAAACTCGATAGCTGGCCAGGTGCGCTCATCGAGCCAGTAACCGGTGTGCGTCAATTTGCTGACCACAAAGCCGATGGCACGTTTGGGCATAGCCGACGCATTCAGCCAGTCATTCACATAGGCCAGCGCGGCGGCGTCATCCAGATCGACAAAACGCTTCCAGTGGCCCGCAACCGCAGCGTTATCAAACAGCGCCAGCCCCATGCCCAGTTGTTCGCGCACCTCGGGCTCAAGCGTGCCGAGAATGGCATCGATATGCGCCGCCACGGGCACTTGCTCGGCCGGGAACAGCGCCGTGCCATCGGTCGGCAGCAACACATGGGCAAGGCGGTTGAACAACTGGTATTGCGACGCCGTGAGGTAGCGGAGCCCGGCCGGCACCGGGGCCGTATCCAGCGGCGAGCGCCGGAGCACGGCAAAGCCGCCAGCGAGTACGGCGGTGAGGCCGGCGGTAGCCCAGAGAGCGGTTTTCAGAAAGCGGCGACGCGACAAGGGGGCAAGGGCGTCCGTTACATCACGGGCAGCCTGCTGGCGGGAGTCAGTCATGAGGTTGTTCCAGTGGCACGGGTGCCGGACTTTCCGGTCACATGGGCGCTAGTGTACGGAAATGTGCCCATCTGCCAACTGGAAATGGAGTAAATACTCTAAATCTTGACGAAACGCATATTGGCGCCTGCCAGCGAGACTCGGGCAGGAATGCCGCCCAACAAAAAGCCCGCCAGATGGCGGGCTTTTCACAGCAGATCAGAGCGCTTTCGCGATCAGATCAGCTTTTCGAGCTGAGGCACGATGTCGAACAGGTCGCCGACGATGCCGTAGTCTGCCACGGAGAAGATAGGCGCCTCTTCATCCTTGTTGATGGCCACGATCACCTTGGAGTCCTTCATGCCGGCCAGATGCTGGATGGCACCCGAGATACCGACGGCCACATACAGCTGCGGAGCAACGACCTTACCGGTCTGACCGACCTGCATGTCGTTGGGCACAAAGCCGGCGTCCACCGCAGCGCGCGAGGCACCAACGGCGGCACCCAGCTTGTCGGCCAGGCTGTAGAGGATCTTGAAGTTGTCGCCATTACCCATGCCACGGCCGCCGGACACGACGATCTTGGCACCGGCCAGCTCAGGACGGTCAGACTTGGCCAGCTCTTCGCCCACAAAGGTCGACTTGCCGGCATCAGCGGCAATGGCCACGGCTTCAATGGCAGCGGAGCCACCGGTGGCGGCAGCGGCATCAAAGCCTGTCGGACGCACGGTCAGCACCTTGATCGCATCCGTGGACTGCACAGTGGCGATGGCGTTACCGGCGTAAATCGGGCGCTCGAAGGTGTCGGCCGACACCACGCCGGTCACTTCGGAAATCTGGTTCACGTCCAGCAAAGCGGCCACACGTGGCAGGAAGTTTTTGCCGTTGGTGGTCGCTGGCGCCAGGATGTGGCTGTAGGCCTTGCCCAGCTCGGCCACAAGCGCGCTGACGTTTTCAGCGAGCTGGTGAGCGTAAGCGGCGTTGTCGGCTACCAGTACCTTGGAGACACCTTCAATCTTGGCGGCCGCATCAGCAGCACCCTGCACACCCTGGCCAGCGACCAGCACGTGAATGTCGCCACCAATGGCCTTGGCTGCAGCGATGGTGTTGAGCGTGGCACCCTTGAGGGAGACGCTGTCGTGTTCGGCGTATACGAGAATGCTCATGTTCAGATCACCTTCGCTTCGTTCTTCAGCTTTTCAACGAGTTCTTCCACCGTCTTGACCTTGATACCGGCCTTGCGCTCGGCAGGCGGCTCGACTTTCAGGGTCTTCACGGAGGTCAGCGCACTCACGCCATAGTCGGCCGGGGACTTGGTGTCCAGCGGCTTCTTCTTGGCCTTCATGATGTTCGGGAGCGAGGCATAGCGCGGCTCGTTCAGACGCAGGTCGGTGGTGACCACGGCCGGCAGGCTGAGCTCGACGGTCTGCAGACCGCCGTCGATTTCACGCGTGACCTGAGCCTTGCCACCTTCAACCTTCACCACGGAAGCGAAAGTGCCTTGGGCATAACCCGCGAGGGCGGCCAGCATCTGACCAGTCTGGTTGTTGTCGCCATCGATGGCCTGCTTGCCAAGGATGATGAGCTGGGGCTG
>JAUXNL010000544.1 GCA_030684415.1 Moraxellaceae bacterium
GCCGTGGACGGTGGAAAACGGCCTCATCACGCCCACACTCAAGATCAAGCGCAACGAGCTGGAAAAGCATTACGCCGTGCCGTTTGCCAGTTGGGAAAAAGCCAAAGGCGTCGTCTGGGAATAAGCCGGGCGCGTCATGCCAAAGGGGCTGCTTCGGCAGCCCCTTTTGTTTTCCGGGCGCCGACTATTCGCACCCGTCATTGCACTTACCGCAGTTGAAAAGGGCTGAATAATCCGGCGATTGCCTTCGGTGTAGGGCTCGCCAGTGCTTGCAGCCACTGCCCCCGCTTCTGCACAGCAGGAAAACTGCGGGGACAACGGAAATAATCGGGCGGCTCAAGGGCTCCCCGCTTGCCACACTTGCCAGCATCGGCCGCGCCCGGAAAATGCAACACCGGAAAAGCATCGACGCCCACCGGTGCGAGTGGCACCATCACCGCGGCCTCCGGAGACCCGTTCATGACCACTGCAACACCTGCCGGCTATACCCTCGGTGAAGAAATCGCCAATGCCGTTGCCCATGGGCTGGGCACCGCCGCTGCCATTGTGGCGCTCACCCTGATGCTGGTGCGCGCCCTGCCGGTGCTGCCGCCAGCAGAAATTGCTGGTATTGCGGTCTATGGCGCCAGCCTGGTCACGCTGTTCCTGAGTTCGACGCTGTATCACAGCTTCACGCACGCACCGACCAAGGCCGTGCTCAAGCGCGTCGACCACTGCGCAATTTTTCTGCTGATTGCCGGCACCTACACACCCTTCTTGATGATCACGCTGAAGTCCCCGTTCGCGCAGACACTGCTGACCATCATCTGGGCACTGGCGATTGCCGGCGTGGTGTTCAAGATTTTCTTTGTGCACAAGTTCAAGCGTGCCTCGCTCATCACCTATCTGGTCATGGGCTGGCTCTCGCTGCTGGTGATCTGGGAGCTGTACCAGGCGCTGCCGGCCGCCGCGTTCAACCTGCTACTGGCGGGCGGAGTTGCCTATACCGTGGGCGCCGGCTTTTATGCGGCCAAGCAGTACCGCTACACCCACGCCATCTGGCACCTGTTCGTGCTGGCGGGTGCCGCCTGCCATTGCGTGGCCATCGCGGCCTACGTGATTCCGTCTGCCTGAGCCGGCGCGCACGCTTCGTCCTTGGGTGCGCATATGCGTCGATCAGGCGCGTACCGCACGTGCTTGAACAACCTCATCCGCGGCCGTTCGTAGTCACCGGCCTTGATGAAATGAGTGCGGATGTCGCGCATGACTTTTCGTAACCGTCGCGATCTCCCATCCGTGCGGTCATTCCGTCCTCGCGCCACGCCCTAAGTTGCGCCCTATGTTGTACCTCTTATTACGCTCAGGGAGTCGGTGATGACGGGCGCCTGTGGCACACTGCCGGCCTTGTCTGCCGCACGCCCGGAAATCGCCATGACTGAACCTATCCGCCTCTCCCGACGTGTCACCGAACAGTTCGCCTGCTCGCGGCGCGAAGCCGAGCTGTATATCGAAGGCGGCTGGGTCACCGTGGATGGCGTGGTGGTGGAAGCGCCGCAACACATGGTCAGCACCGAGACGGTCGCGTTGCTGCCGGGAGCACGACCGGAGCCGCTGCCGCCAGTGACCGTGCTGCTGCACAAACCCGCCGGCATTGATGACGACCGCGACGGCGCACAGCCAGCCCAAGCGCTGCTGCGCGCCGATACCCGCAGCGCCAGCGACCGCTCGGGCCTGCGTCTGCTGCAACGCCACTTGCAGCGTCTGCGCACTACCGTGCCGCTGGAAACCGCGGCCAGCGGCCTGCTCGTATTCACGCAAGACATCGGCGTCTGGCGTCGCCTGGTAGAAGAAGGGGACCGGCTGGAGCACGAAGTGATTGTCACCGTGGCAGAAGCCGTGACCCCCGACATGCTCGCCCGCCTCAACCAGCGCATGACTCACGGCGGCTTTGCCTTGCCCGCCGCCAAGGTCAGCCTGCAAAGCGAGCAACGCCTGCGCTTCGCGCTGAAAGGCGCCGCGCCCGGGCAAATTGCGTGGATGTGCGAAGAAACCGGACTGACAGTGACGGCCATGAAACGCCTGCGCCTCGGCGCGCTACCGCTGGCGGCACTGGCGCCGGGCGAGTGGCGGTTTCTGGCGGCGGGGGAGCGGTTTTGAGCGTGAGAGGGGCTCTTAGCCGCTCTCACCGCACGGCTCAGGAAAAGAGCGCCGCAATGTCCCTGGAGTGATGCAGAACCCGAATCACGGTGATCCCGGAGGCTTCCGGACAGTAAAAAATGAGATAGGGTGTTCCGGTTGGCCAGTAGCGCAGGCCTGTGCCTAATTCGGGGCGCTCACAGCCAAGAAGAGGGGCGTCGGCCAATTGCCTGGCACTCTCATGGATGACATCCACGAGCCGATCTGCAGCCGAGGGATTGTCTTTGGCGATATACAGCCACGCCTCTAGCAGATCTTGCTCCGCCTGTAGCGTTAGCCTCAGTTGGGTCACTGGCCTTCTGACTCCCGCAGCACTCGGCCTCGCTGCTTGATCGTGGCGGCGTCAAACGGCGTTACACGCCCCGCCGCCCGATCGGCCATGCCAAGTTCGATATCGGCGCGCAAGGCGGCAAGCCCCGCCTGCTTGGACTGCTCATAGGTATCCAGCAGTCGCAGCGCCTCCCGGACCACCTCACTGGCCGAGCCATAAAGCCCAGACTCCACCCGCTGGCGCACCCGGTTCTCCAGCTCAGGTGGCAGAGAAATATTCAATGACATGATGCGGCTCCGGCGCAGAAGTGACGCGAAAGAGTATGGCAATAAATGGCAGACCTTGCCATTGTGATGCCGGATTCGTCAAAAGGACTCGAAAGATCAGCAGTGATCTGGTGATGGCTGCGAATACGGCTGCGGCGTATCGCCCCCCGCCTCAGCCAGAGTGTTCACGGCGGCAAACAAGGCCATGTCATCCGGCGACGGCAGCCGGCGCACGCCGGGCGTCAGCGTGGTGGCCATCAGATCATGGGCATCGTGGCTGTGCTCCAGCCCGAGTGCGTGGCCGTACTCGTGGAAAAAGACGGTGAGGAAGTCCATGCGCCCATCGGCCGCACTGCCCGGCCGCGCCATCCACTCCTGCGGGTGGCTGGTCGGCAACCAGTCGTCGGCACTGCCGAGCCAGTCAAAGTACCAGCCGTGGCCGGCGCCATTGGTATCGGTGCTGCTGTCGAGCGTGAGCGACGTGCCCGAGGTCAGGCCGAGGGACTGACCGGGGAGATCGGCGAGAGTGAAGGTGACCTGAGACGGCGATGACAAAAACTCATCGAAGCTTAACTGCCCCAAAATATCATCAGCATCAGTCCGAATTGGAGTAGATGTCGGGATTCGCCAAAAGTCTGATCTGAATCCACATAACTCTTTCATAGCGTCGCGATACATTTTATCGCCCTGCATCATCGATGACTGGGACAATACACCAGCATATTTTTTGTATTCCTCAGAACCAAGAACACTAATAAAATACTTAAGCTTCATGCCAACAATTACGCCAGACTGATTTTCTCCCTCAATAAAAAACTCAACAGCATCCCTTCCAGAATACCCTTTATTTGGGAAATACTTGAAGTCACCAAAATCCCTAAAATCGTTAGTAGAAACACCCTCAAAGCCGGAAATATGACCATGGACAGGTGCCTTTAACACTTTAACCCTTAATGAATCGCTCCAATCTTCCAGCCAAAGCCAATCCTCCTGAGACATGTCATCACGATCGATTTTAGACTGAACATCCGGCAATAAAAATGCAACATAGGAACTCAAGCCAAGCCCATAGTAAGCATTATTTGTCTCCTCCGAATATCTTTCCTGCAAAACAAAACAAACCCCATAATCTTTTATATCCAGGGCATTATTTTCAGAGTCTGGCTTTTTAAACACGACCTCTTGCCGCGCCAAAGCCGACACATCTGAAACCGAAGAAACCTGCAAAACAAGCGCATCCAGCATTGCTAAATCCTAAAAAATAAAAAAGGGGTCGAAAAATAAAAAAGGGGTCAAATAAAAAAGGGGTCGGAGTAAATTAACTCAAAGCCTTCCTCTGCTCCATGCGCGGCTGTTTTATCCAAACCACCACATACTATGAAAACTGACGAGCAATTGAGCTGACCACCAGTCAATAAGCCACTCCACTCACTTTATTTTATGGCCGACTTCTGTATTGGACGCTCATCATCAAATAAGTCAAAAGCTTCTTTCCGGATTTTATTCTTTAGCGGCACATCACAAACCGCACCGCTCATGCAGTTATCCAACAGTGATTCGCCTAACATTTCCTTATTAGCAGCAACCTCTTTAGCTGCGACAACAACATCACCCTTATTTAATAAAACCAAGATCTCCCTATAAGCTAGATAATTAGCGAGCATGACTGAATACTGCATCTTAGACGCCTCACCCAATAGGGCTTTAGCTGCAGCCTCTGAACCAATACGGAACCCAAGCATATAGACCAACAACAATGAAGAAAGCATCAAAACCAACCTATATCTCTTCATTACTTACAACCCCGGAAGCCAGCCAGGCCGTGTATTATTAACTTTCCACTCTTTGCAGACACATTCATCAGGCACATCACTCAAGTATGGGGGGTTATGCTTCTACTCTGGCACGAAAGAACACCCCTTCGTATAGTCAATTGAATCCTTTCCACCTTTGCAAACAGCTTTTAGACATATGAAAGTATCCGCAGGAAAACAAGAAAAAGGGGGCGGAGTGAATTAACCTCCGTTGCAACCCCATTCCCATACCCGCCATTCCAACCCCCAAAAGACCCCTGAGCCTTGGCCACCAGCTCCTGTCACTACATTAAAAAGCGCACGCCCCGACGGGGGAGTGCACAGAAAAAACCAAGCGTGTTACTAGTGCAGTTGTGCGCTGCCGGCGAGACCTTGGCAGCGCGGCCTTTTTTATTTAATCGCCACTCTCTAACGCGAAGCGAAATTCATCTCCACCAACGTAAAGTTCAAACGAGGTATGACTCATACGCTGATCACCACTAATTTGGAAGGAGCTATTAAAACCACCTGACAACAAAATAAACTCATCATCCATCAGCCGAGACAACTCTAAAAAGTTAGAAAAAAATGAATCGCACTTGACAAGCCCTCCACCAAGACTAGCCCAATACAGTGGGAGACAAACAAGCCAACTCTCAGCAATTTCTTCCGGCACCAGAAAAAAATCTTCTTTAGAGTCATGGCGAATATAAAAAGACCTTTCTCCATGAAATCCACCAACGCCCTGCCAATGCCTACCTTTTCTATCAAATCCAACATTAATAGCCAGCAACTCTTTTTCTGTTAGAGGCTCAAAATCATCACCCAAAACATCCCTGACTTCGCCCAAAAACTTCTCAGTTCTGCGCTTTTTTTCTAACTCAAAAATGAGGGTCGTTTTTCTACAAAATCGCATAAGTGAATTTTTATTCATCACTTCTAATCTTTCGGTGGCGGCCCATAGCGAAAAAATGGGCAGAAAAAAAAGGGGTCGTGGGCATTTTAATCTAAAAATTTGACGCGACAACCAGCGTGAAAAGCTCCGAGGGGATGGCTTGATGAGCCTGCCGCACGCTGGCCGGGCTATCTGAAAAATAAACCCAAAAACGTCATAGAAAATCGGGCGGCGCAGATTTAAAGCGTGGGAAAACCTCAGACTCCGACCATTTCTCTACTCAAATTTATTTGCAATTTCATGAGAAAAACGATATCCAAGAACAGAAACAAGCACACCAGTAACTATCTCGATAAGAACGCCGATAATCACCGCGCCATTATCAGCCCCAGTCAAATACTCCTCGAATATCAAATAGATAAATGGGGGCGTC
>JAUXNL010000545.1 GCA_030684415.1 Moraxellaceae bacterium
GGTCGGGCTGATAAAACCGGCCGATAACGGGGTTGTAGTAGCGGTGTTTCAGGTACAGAAGATCATTACGTTCCTGTATGCCGCTCACATAAGCGCTTCGCACGCGATCAGCGGTGGCAACTTTGTCTGCCAACTGCTCACCAAAAGGAGAGTACCGGTACTTTGCAACGACAAATCCTTCCGGCGTCAGGACTCTCATAGTGGAGCCTGCATGATCCTGAACATGAAACCGGATCCGTTCTTTGGTCGCCGCTTCTACTACGGCCGGCGCCAGCAAGACACCAAGCAGGGCCACCAGACAAGGCAGCACCCACCGCCACCCACCACACACCATCGACTCCTGCACGTTTGATGTATTCATGGCAATCATCCTAGGTAATGACCGGTATCAGCCAACAGATCAGGCACCGGACACGTGGCTTTTTACTGGAATCAAGGGCTGCCGCAAGACCAAGCTGGTTGACTTCGTCTCCATCATTCGCACCATCGCCATCCGTATCAGGATTGGTTGGATCAAGCCCCCACAGGCGCTCTTGCCAATCAGGCAGGCCATCTCCATCTGTATCGACAACGGTATCGCCCGCCAGCAGGGGATTCAGGCCATTCTCGACTTCTTCTTCATCCACCATGCCATCGCCATCCGTGTCGGCATCAGGATAAGTCTCGATAGTGGCCAGTAGCTGACCTGCGACATGAATGTAGTGCTTTGCCAGCTGCGAGGTGCGATTGAGCTCATACAAAAGCTCGCCCGACAGGCCATACACGTAGTCAGTCTCCTGGATATTGCTACCGGTTGTTGTCTTGGCGGCAACTCTCAGATTGTCGGCAGCATAATAAAAAAGGCGGCTGGATTGCGCATCTGTCTGGGTGAGCACGCGCCCAAAGCCATCGTAGGTAAAAGTACTGCCACCATCAGAGGTAATACGTCCCACTGCGTCATACGCCATTACATACGGAGACGACGTAATAGAGCCAAGACGGGGGCTAGTTCCTCCTCCTTGATAGGTAAACGTCATCGCCTGTGGAGCGCCAAGCCCCACCGTTCTGGTAATAGAGGCAACATCATCATGGTTGTAGGTGTAGTCAAAACTGCCTGCGTTGCCGGCAATCATTCCTCCCGAGACTCTTTTGATTTGCCCCGTTCCCCATCGAGTGAGTAGATCGATGTTGTCATTCTCACCGCAGTTGTCCGTAACCTTGTTGATGCGATGCAATGCATCGTAGCCATAGGCAACGCTGTAATGACAGCGCAGCGAACCTGACGAGACAATCGACTCCAGACGGCCGTTAGCCGCATACGCTCGAGCCCACGAAATGTCTTGCCTCTGGAAGGTCTTCAGATTGCCTGAAGCATCGTAAGATAGTGAGTCTGCAATTTGCGGAATGCTGGAAATATGCCCGAATGCATTCTGATTGCTCAAATCAACAGACTTACCACCAGGGAAAGTGAGTGAAATAACCTGTCCTATGCTGTTGTATCCATATCCAACCGCATAGGGGCGTGCTGTCTGGTTTGGCAAGGTCAACGTCTGCGTGAGCTGATCGATGCGTCCATAAATGTCTCGCGAGAAATCAAGTACAGCGTGCGCAGAGGTAGATTTCTTGATTTGCCCGGCCAGATTGTATTCGTAAGAGATCTCTCCACCGCCAGCGGACAGGCTACGTTTCTGAAGCAAATCCCCCAAGCCATAATAATGGTGAGTCTCTACCACGCCATCTGCTGTCGTGACTGTCTTGGTGCGACCTGCCGCATCATAAGAAAATTCTTTTATACCTGAGGCGTTGTCCGTAATACGCTCCAATTGCCGCGATGCATTATAAAGATAGGACTGCGTACTACGCCCCCTGGAACTGGACGTTGGGACCAGTCGACTGGGGTCATAGCTTGTCTCGGTCAGCATGCTGGAACCATCAGCGCCACGCTGCTCTATTTTGGCTGTCAATCCAGTGCTAAATGAGCCTAATGCGTAGTAAGAGGTCACAACGACCTGATCATTCAGAGAGTTGGACACCCTGATGAGACTGCCGACGTCGGCACCACAACTTTGGTAGCAGTAGGTGTAGCTGGCGGTTCCGTTCAACTCCGTCAGTACCCTGTCGAAAGCATCGTAGGTGTAGACAATACCCGCCGTTGCATTGGACGAATCTGCAGAGAACACGTCTGTGCCAACGCGACCAAACTCATCAAGAATCCATCGTTTATGAATGCTGCGGCCGCCACTGGTAACCGTCGAGATTATTCTTCGACCAAAGCCATCGTAGGTATCAGTGGTTGTGGAGTGCACCGCAGCCCCCGTTGCGACAGTCCGTGTGACAGCGAAGCCGTTCCGAACAATACTCGTCTTTGCCAGCCCCACAGCGGGTGTTTCTTCATAGAGCTCGCCTGCAGGATCATATTTGAAATCAGATATCACACCGGTGGGGCTGATATGCTGGGTAATATTACCGTAGTCATCAACTTCATTCTTTTCTTCGCCACCATTTGATAGCAGCACCCGCTGAGGCACTCCTTTTTCATAGGCCGCAAACTTGGTCACCAACAGACCAACACCGATGCTTTCTTCGTAAACAAGGCCCGTGTGGTAGTCTCCAAAAAGATAATTGGCAGCGCAAGAAATAAAGCTTCCCCATTGAAAATTGGCGAGACTGGCCAAGCAGTTTGAAAAAGCCACCGGCGTATAAGCGTAATCCGTTCTGACACCGTTAACGATCTTATAAGTTAACGAGCCCTGCGCATCATAATCTGCCGCCCATAAATTCTTTGAATTACTGGAAACCGACTTTTGAAGCCCCAATAACCACCAATGATCGCTGCCTGTCATGACTTGTAAAGGATTGCTATTGAAATAGCTGGCCGCGATGGGGCGAGAAATTTGTGTGCCTCCATTCAAGCCGGCTTCGGTAAAGAGTGTCGGATTGTCATACTCATCAAAAGCAGAAAAAGAACGCCCATAACTACCGTGATGACTGATCGTTTCAGCGCTTTTCCGATAGCGATTGACGCTTGCCATGGCACTATCCGCATAACTGGTACCGGCAGCAGGCATTTGCCCAATAACAACAGAGGGTACCCATGCGTAAGTCGTGGTTTTGGCACCTTGGGCGATTGACTTCAAAAAACCCTGCAGAGGGTTTTCATTCAACCCCTTAGGGTAAGAGAAGAATGTGAGCGTATGCACTTTGCCTTTAGGCAGACCAACCGTAACGATTTGCTCATTATTGGCAGGGCTGGGATAGGTGTAATTCACGAAATAGGAGAGTGCCGACGCGATACTATAGCTTGAGCTTGTCAGCCTGTAATGCTTGGAGTCGTCATAGCCAGGAG
>JAUXNL010000550.1 GCA_030684415.1 Moraxellaceae bacterium
GGCCAGTGCTTCGGGCGGCGTCCAACTGATGACGCCGGACGTGGCGTTGATGCTCATGCCCGCCGGGGCGGTGGTCAGGCTGAAGCTCAACGTCTGGCCTTCCGGATCGGTCGCCGTGGCGGTGTAGCTGTAGGCCACGCCTTCACTGGCCACGATGACCGGCACCGAGCTGAACACGGGCAGATCATTGCTCGCACTGACCGTAATCACGAAGGACTGTGTGCGGGTGAGCAGGCCGTCACTGACTTGTACCGTGACGTTCGCGGTGTAATCCACCACTGCCTGTGGTGGCAGCCAGGCAATGACGCCGGTACTGCCGTCGATGGTCATGCCGGCCGGGGCGGCGGTCAGACTGAAGGTCAGCGGCTGGCCTTCCGGATCGGTGGCCGTGGCAGTGTAGCCATAGGCCACCGACTCGCCCGCTACCGTGATGGCTGTCGACGTGAACAGCGGCGCATCGTTGCTGGCACTGACATTGATGACAAATGCCTGAGTCGCGTCGTGCAGACCGTCACTCACGCGCACCGTCACGTTGGCCGTGAAGTCGGCCAGCGCTTGTGGCGGCGTCCAACTGATGACGCCTGTGCTGGCGTTGATGCTCATGCCCGCCGGCGCGGTGTCCAGCGTGTAGGTGAGCGGCTGGCTTTCCGGGTCCGTCGCCGTGGCGGTGTAGCTGTAGGCCACGCCCTCGCTCGCCACCGTGACCGCCGTCGAGGTGAAAGTGGGAGCCTCGTCAACGGCCGTGACGCTGATCACAAAGCTCTGGTCTGCCGTCACCCCGCCGTCGCTCACCCGCACCGTCACGTTGGCCGTGAAGTCGGCCAGCGCTTGTGGCGGCGTCCAACTGACGATGCCGGTCGTGCTGTTGATGGTCATGCCAGCCGGGGCCACCGTCAGGCTATAGGTGAGCGGCTGGCTTTCCGGGTCGGTGGCCGCCGCCGTGTAGCTGTAGGCCACGCCTTCACTTGCCGTCGTCACCGGTACCGAACCGAACACGGGAAGATCGTTATCAGCACTGACCGCAATCGCAAACGCCTGCGTTGCCGCCTGCACGCCATCGCTGGCACGCACCACGACATTTTCGCTGTAGTCCGCTGTAGCTTCGGGCGGCGTCCAGTTGATCTCGCCCGTGGCGCTGTTGATCGTCATGCCCGTCGGGGCGGTAGTCAGGCTGTAGCTGATGGACTGGCTTTCCGGGTCGGTCGCCATGGCGGTGTAGCTATAGGCCACGCCCTCACTGGCCGTGGTCACGGCGCTGGAGCTGAACACCGGTGCGTCGTTGTCGGCGGCCACCGTGATCGAGAAGGACTGGAAACCGTCCTGGGCGCCATCGTTCACGCGCACAATCACATTCACGCTGTAGCCGTTGGTGGCCTCGGGCGGGGTCCAGTCGATGACGCCGGTGCTGGCATTGATGCTCATGCCGGCCGGGGCGAGATCCAGCGCAAACACCAATGCCTGGCTTTCGGGATCGCTCGCCGTGGCGGTGTAGCTATAGGCCACCGATTCACTCGCCGTGGTCACCGGGCTGGAGCTGAAGACAGGCGCGTCATTGTCGGCGCTGACATTCACCGTAAAGTCCTGAGTCGCCGCGAGGACACCGTCCGACACGCGCACCGTTACGTTCGCGCTGTAATCGGCCAACGCTTCAGGCGGCAGCCAACTGATCACGCCGCTCGTGGCATTGATGCTCATGCCCGCCGGGGCGCTGGTGAGACTGAAGCTGAGTGGCTGGCCTTCCGGGTCGGTGGCCGTGGCGGTGTAGCTGTAGGCCACTCCTTCGCTGCCCGTGGTGACCGCACTGGAGCTGAACACCGGCGCATCGTTGTCGGCACTCACGCTAATGACAAACGGCTGCGTGGCGCTGGTAATGCCATCGCTGATGCGCACCGTGACATTGACCGCGTAATCCGCCAAGGCCTGTGGCGGCAGCCAGTTGATGAGGCCAGAGGCGGCATTGATGCTCATGCCGGCCGGGGCCACCGTCAGGCTGTAACTCAGGGTCGCGCCATCCGGGTCGGTGCCATCCACGTTGTACACATAAGCGACGCCTTCCGTGGCCGTGGTCACGGGCGTGGTATCAAACACCGGCGGCGTGTTCACGTCGCTGACAAGAATGACAAAGCTGTGGCTGACGTTGTTGGTGCCGTCACTCACCTGCACGGTGACATCGGCATCCGGAGCAGCCGTCGGTGGGGTCCAACTGATCACACCGGTTGCGGCGTTGATGGTCATGCCGGCCGGGAAAGTGGTGAGACTGAACGTGAGCGGCTGGCCTTCCGGATCTTCCGCCTCCACGTCGTAGCTATAAGGCACGTTTTCGACCGCGAATGTCGCATCCACCGAGGTGAAGAATGGCGCATCGTTGTCGGCACTCACCGTGATCACATAACTCTGGTCTGAGGTGAGACTGCCGTCACTCACGCGCACCGTCACGTTGGCGGTGTAATTGCTGATGGCTTCTGGCGGCATCCAGCTGATGACACCGGTGCTGGCGTTGATGCTCATGCCGGCCGGGGCGGCCGTCAGGCTGTAGCTCACCGGCTGGCTTTCCGGGTCGGTGGCGA
>JAUXNL010000553.1 GCA_030684415.1 Moraxellaceae bacterium
GGGGGTGTGGATGAGTGCGACGCCATCACCCAACATGATGCTGCCTTCAAAGCGCACGATGCGCTCTTCGGGAATGTCGGCGATGCCGTTCGGGCAATACCAGTCGGCCTGATACGGATTGAGATCGAGTGCCGACGCCCACTCGCGGTCGTGCACCAGCAGCTTGGCGTTGGGGAACAGGCCGGGCTGGTGTTTCGAGCCGAGCCAGCGGCGCACGTCTTGCGTGTGCAGGTGGTCGTAGCTGATGTAGTCGATGTCTTCCGGCGCCAAGCCGATACGCGCCACAATCTCGGGCACCGTGTCCTGACGGAACACAAAAGCGCGCTGCAGCAACTCGGGCATGGTTTGTTCCAGCCGGTTGAAGTACGGCGTGGCCGCATTGCGCTCGTGATCAGACGGCGACATCAGCAGTGTCTTCAGCCCTTCGCTGGTAGTGAACTGCACCACAAACAAACGGTTCTGCAAATGCAGGTACTCGACCACCCGTTCGCGCGGAAACGCATTGCGCAGGCCATAGCGAGTGGGATACGGCACCCGCACCAGATCGAACGATTCGTAGTACTTCACCTTGGGGCCGGCGAGCATCTGGCGGCGGAAAGATTCGGCGGCGGCGCGCGTGTCTTCCACGCGGGCCATCTGGCCGAGAGCACGGCGGCTACCGTCGAAGTCCGTTATTTTTTTGATGTGGCTCATGGGGTTCCCCTCTGCAAGTTTTTTGTTTCAGTCAAAGTTACGGGACGGTGGCCTGAGCTTGGGCAACTGACACTGTGTTACCCCGCCGCTGCTTTTTCATCCGTCGGCCATCATCAATCGGCAGGCATCATCAATCAGCAGCCATCACCAGTCGCTCAGCGCGATCAGAGCAAGCGCGTGGCATGCAGATCGGTTTCAAGCCGGCGCATACCGGCCTCAAGGCCGATGGCCGGCACATAGCCCAACTGCTGGCGCGCTTTTGCACACGAAATCTTGTGCTGGCGCTGCAAGAACCGGAGCACCGCCGGCTGCATCAAGGGCTGCTGCCCCACTACCGGCAGCACCTTGGCCGCGACACTCAAGCCGGTGCGCATCAGGCCGGCGGGCAGAAAAAGCACACGCCGCCCGACCATGCCCGCCAGATGCCCAAAGAATTCATGACAGGGCGTGGCGGCATCATCCGTAATGTTGAAAGACTCGCCGCAGCAGTCTTTTTGTAGCACCAGAAACACCGCATCCACCAGATTGTCGACGTGCACATGGTTGATGACACCGGTCTTCTCGCTCGGCAGAGCAAACATGCGCTTTTGCAATGCCTCAAGCGGGCGGTGTACCCAAGGCACGCTGCCCAGGCCATACACATCGCCGGGGCGCAGCACCATCACGCCAAAACCGGCGGCCGGATTATTGAAGCCCAGCGCAATGCGCTCGCTGCTGAGTTTGGTTTCGTTGTACGGATTGCCGGCCACATCGAAGGGGCCATCTTCGGCGACATTTTGCGGATACGCAAAGCCGTACACCATGATCGACGACAAATGCACCAGACGCTTGACCCCAGCGGCCATGGCCGCCCGGCAGACGCTGCGTGTGCCTTCGTTGTTCACGCGGTCGTAGAGTTCACGCGGGCCATCTTCCTGCACCACGGCAGCGGTGTGAAAAACAACGTCGGTGCCGGCAAACGCACGCGCCAGTACATCGGCATCGTTGATGTCGCCCTGCTCCACGCGTGCGCCGGCGGCACGCGCGCGGGCCACACCGGCCGGCGCAAT
Source organism: Moraxellaceae bacterium (assembly GCA_030684415.1). GTDB lineage: Bacteria > Pseudomonadota > Gammaproteobacteria > Pseudomonadales > Moraxellaceae > UBA2031. Next base: position 1,743 of record JAUXNL010000553.1, read on the forward strand.
GTCCATGCCTTGCACGGTCCAACCCAGCGCCAGTGCACGCCGGGCCATTTGCAGGCCGATAAATCCGCCGATACCGGTAATGGCGATAGTCGTCATGGGCGTGCGTTCTCAGCGGTAATCGTTGGAAGAAAAGTTGCGCTGGCCACGCACGCGCGCCCGTTCCACTTGCCCCAGAAAAAACACGGGAAACGCGTTGCACACTTTGCCCAGCACAGAATCCTGGAACGGCAGGTAATACTCGACCGGGCGCTTTTTGAGCACGGGGCCGAGAATGGCGGCCGCGACTTCGTCGGGGCTGAGCGCACGCGCGCCGGAGAACGTGAGCGCCGCATCCGGATCGCCACGCTGTTGCTCTAGCATCTCGGTTTTGACCGGGCCGGGGCCGAACAGCGTAACGGCGATGCCATAGGGGCGCAGGTCGCCCGCGGCGGCAATACTGAAGCCGCGCACGGCAAATTTGCTGGCCGCGTAGGTGGTGGTGCCCGGCGTTGCATACAGCGAGGCAATCGAACCGATGTTGATGATGTGACCGCGGCGGCGCGGCTTCATCACCGCCGCCACTGCGTTGGCGCCGAGCATCACACCTTTTACGTTCACGTCGAGCGTCAGCTCGATATCGGACGTGCGCAACTCACCGGTCTGGCCGCTGCGCAGCACGCCGGCTACATTCAGCAGCACATCAATCGCAAAGCCGCTTTGTTCCAGCTCTTGCACCAGCGTCTGCCAGGCCTCGGCCGAGCGCACATCGAGCACCCGACATTGCACACCGGGCTGACCCGCCCAGCGCGCTTGCAGAGCGTCGGCATTCATGTCGGCCGCCACCACTTTATGGCCCTGGCGCAGCGCCATCGCCGCAATGGAAGCACCGATACCACTGGCCGCGCCTGTAATCAGCAAATTCATGGCATGTCCTCTTTTTATTCGCGCCGTTGAAGATCAGCGCCTTTTTATAAAGCCCTTAACTCTAGAGCGCTTGGCAACCCGCCCTTCACCGGCCCGGCCCGGCACGCCTGAAAACCAACGCTTCGTCTGACGCAGGCACCAGAGAATCAACTCCTCGTCGTCCCCGCGCAGGCGGGGACCCAGTGACTCAACACAGTGGTTTTCAAGCGCCCCGTTATCGTGTGTTCTTGCCGAGGCAGATCCGCGCAGGCATCGCCTACGGCCCCAGTACCTGCAGGCTCTGCGCTTATAGACACCGCACTTATAAACCCAGCGCCATCATGCCCGAACCACGGCCGTCCGCTTGACGCTCCCCGACAGTCAGCTTGACAATTCGCGCCACGCCCACCGCGCCGGATTGCTTACCCGTGAATGCCTCGCCGCACCGCCGCGTCATCCCCGATTCGTTTGTGCAGATGCTATTCGAGTATCTGGCGCAGCGCGGCCATGCGCCCGAGGCCGTGCTCGGCCTGCCCTGGCCTACGCCACAGGCCGACGGCCTTGGCGGCTTTCCCATCGAACGCTGGGTGACGCTGCTGCAACGCGCCGCCGATCATCTGGACGACCCGCTGCTCGGCCTGCACCTCGGCCAGTGCATCACGCCACGCCATGTCGGCGTGCTCGGCTACGTGCTGCTCGCCTCGCCCAACCTCGCCAGCGCCCTCACCCGGCTCGAGCGTTACCAGCGCCTGGTGTACGACGTCACGCCCATGCAGCGGCGCGACGGCGACGGCTATATCGACATGGTCTGGGGCGCCGAGCAGGGCCGTCCGGGCCGGCTTTCCGACGACACCTCCATCACCGCGCTCGTGCATTTTTGCCGCAGCCTGACACGCGAGCCGGTCTACCCACGCGCCGTGCACTTCCTGAATCCGGCACCGCCCGACATCCGGCCCTACACCGCCTATTTCGGCTGCCCGGTGCTGTTCGAGCAGCCAGAAACCATTGTGCGCGTCGGCATTGAAGCCCTGGCCATGCCGCTGAAAAGCGCCGACCCCGGGCTGGTGGCCCTGCTGGAAGGCCAGGCCGAGCAGTTGCTCGCGCAACTGCCGCAAGACGACGCCTTTATCGACCGCCTGCGCAAAGCCATCGCGCTCGCCCTGCACGAAGGCGAGCCCGCCGTCGACACGATTGCGCAAACACTGTGCGGCAGTGCGCGCACGCTGCAACGGCAACTGCGCGACGCCGGCACCAGCTTCCGCCAGGAACTGGCCACCGTGCGCCGGCAATTGGCCGACCGCTATCTGGCGGACTCACGTTTGAATATTGCGGACATCGCTCTGCTGCTCGGATATTCCGAGCACAGCGCGTTTACGCGCGGCTACCGGCAGTGGACGGGGCAAAGCCCGCAGCAAGCGCGAGCGGGGATGCAGAGAGAGAGTAGCGAATGACGCAGTTGGCGTTAGCAACGCTCTTGCCTCTTTGTCACCTTGAGAAAGTGACTTCGCAGGGCAGCACTACGCGGCGCAACAGCGGAGAATCCAATGGCGAAAGCCGGTCGACACAGGATTGAAAATCATCATAGATGCCCAGTCATAAGGAGCCATTTAAAATAGCAGGACATCAACCACCCTGATATTTATTTATTCGAAAGGTCTTTGATGCCTTATCAAAGCTCACAATTAATACTGCACTAGTGTATCCACCACAGCACTTTTCCTCCATACCCTCCTCACCACAATTACTTTCTATTTCTGTTTCTTTTATCTGAATCATAATTTTTTCATCTAGCGAGGAGTAAGTAACCACCCGAAGACCGTCACCTGCATCCATTACTGACCTCTCAAATACTGTAACTTTAAATCCATTCAATGAGATACGTGCTTCGTCATCTTTATGCGATGGAAAACCAACAATACAAGACACTGTTTGTGCATCATTTTCTTGGCCTTCTATTTCCGAGCCACTCCAAAAGCGCTGGTCATTCCAGTCCGCCACGCAGTCAGCGTTAGTCATTGCATTTACTGTAAACTCTGCAGCAGCAGTCATAAGTGGCAATACTGATAGGCCTAGCAGAAGCCCAAATATGCGCATACTCATAATTTCTTTACCTCAGCTTAAAATACATCGACAGGCTAAACCATGGAAGACTATGGCTATTCATAATTATCTTGAATCATCCATATCGGAGGATTTTCGTCGGCGTTTTTGTAAGCTCTGCCATCATATTTCATATAGTAGCTTTCAATTCTTTTTTTTACGTATTCCAATGAATGACTCTCATTATTCGTATCATACGACAAAATATCTGCCAGTAATTTTATGTCATATAAGCCATGGCTTTTTGTTTTATCAATTACCACAGACAGCGAGGCGACCTCTCCCGAATCATCGCCTGTATTACGACCAATACATCCACTGAATGCAATTTGCTGATGCATATAAAGTTTTAATAGGGGCCGAAGACTATTTGCCTCCTGAGCATATAGCATTAACTCATCACCTGAAGTCGATTTGGCGCAACTTCGCCTGACGGCGCCACTATTATAACGAAGTGCGATTGCTCTGATGCGCTCAGAGAGTTGATAGCGGGCCGTATCTATCTTGAGGCTGCCCGGCATCACATCATCAATCGGACTTACTTCAATTGTACGCAATGAACTGCTAATAATAGCCCCCCTTTTTTTATCAATAAGCGCAAGCATTATATTCTTCT
>JAUXNL010000561.1 GCA_030684415.1 Moraxellaceae bacterium
CCTCGACTACGGCATCCTCATCGCGGAGATGCAGGAAGCTGTCATGCTGGCCAGCAAAGCTGGCTGTCGGAAGGTCTTCCGCCGTCGCCGAACTGCGCACCGCTACGCTCGGTGGACCACCGCCTTCAGCGCCGAGCGCACGGAAGGCCTCGGCGATCTGCGAGCGCAACTCAGGCGTTCCGGTCGCGGCATAGACCGTACGGCGAGCCTCGGCCGCCCTTCGAGAAAGCTCAGCCACGTCGGAAATATCGAACCCGGTGAGCAGCGACCTGAGCGCGGGCCACGCATCGGCCGTTGTCAGGGCGTCTCGATACGCCTCCGCAGTGATCGCGAAACCATCTGGCACGGTGACAGGTCCCGAGCCAAGTAGCCGGCGCAACTCGCCCAGAGACGCCGTCTTGCCGCCGACCAGCGACACGTCCTCAAGCCCAAGGCTGTCAAATGAACGGATATAAGCCACTCGGCGTGGCGCCATCGGGGGGGCGGTGGGGGAAGTCATGACGGACGCTCCTCGGTTTGCCAGACAAACCCTGACCGGTCCGGAGCGCAGGGCCTTGAGGTCGATCAATTGTCAGCCCGAGGCTCGCTGCCCGGGCAGCGAAATTGAGCCATTCGCCTATGTCCAGGCTCTATCCCCCAGTTGACCATTCACGCTCAGTGCGACGGCGGTTCCCTTGGCGTGGTGCGTGGATCACGGATCAGGAGCACGTCGGCGGGAGCATACTCAAGGATCCGTCTTGCGACGCCCCCCAACCGCTTGTCGAACAGGCTGCCGCCTCGGCGCGAGCCGACCACAACCAGGTCAACTTCCTTCTCGAGCATGTAGCGCCGAACCACCACCTCAGGTCGACCACAGTCAACAAGGGGTTTCACGCGTAGGCGCGCCTCTGCAGACAGCTTGGAGCGCTCAATGAAACCAGCACAGCCCGCCTTCTCCCGCGCGCGCCACTGCTCGCGCAGGGCCGGGGTTTCTAGAATGCTGGCCGGAGGCGTGTCCGCGACATGCAGCGCCGTAAGCGGGGCCGTCGGGAAGAAGCGGTCTGCGACAAGAAGCGCCTGCTCCGATGGTTCGGACAGGTCGGTGGCTACGAGGATTTCCTCGTAGGGCCAGACACGGCTCTTGAC
>JAUXNL010000563.1 GCA_030684415.1 Moraxellaceae bacterium
AGGCCGATAAAAAGCGGAAGTGGCTTGAACATGGCGCGCATTAAACCACACTGATTCAGAAGCGGGCACACACCCCAACAAAAAGACAGGAGAGCCTGAATGGCTGATCTGCAAAAGACCGAAAGTGAACGCCGCCGTGAAACCCGGGTGAACTCCACACTGGCCGTGGTCTACCAGCGCATCAGCGCGCGTGAAATCGAGGCCGACCCCTACGACAACCGCTTCGAACTGCCCCAGCACTTCACCTTGCGCGAAGAGCTCGACCAGATCGACAGCGTGCAACGCAGCCAGATCGAAGCCCTGTCACGCGAAAACGAACGGCTGGGCGGCCTGATGCAGGCGCTCAACCTCAAGATCGACATCATTGCCCAGGCCATTGAAGACAGCCTCGGTCGTATGCTCTCACCCGTGCCACAGCGGGTGAACCTGTCGCCTGGCGGCCTCTCCTTCCATGCCAGTGAACCAGTGACCCCCGGCACTTACGTGCATCTGGCGGTCAGTAACCCGGCGCGCAACTACCACATTGCCGCCATCGGCCGTGTCGTGTTCTGCGAAGACGAAGACCTGGAAGGCTTCCGTACCGGCGTCGCCTTCGTGAACATCCGCCATCACGACCGTCAGACCCTGGCCCGCGACATCCAGCGCAAGGCCGTCTCCAATGAAGTCGTGGAGGAGTTCGAGCACCCGGACACCCCCTGATTTTGCACGGGCAGCCTTTTAACAGGCTGCTTGAATAATCAGCGCTAACTCTCTAGCATCCTTGAGAATATCCATAAACCGAAAAGGGATTGGGACGATCATGCGCACCAAGCTCACACTCAGCGCTCTGCTGCTGGCGGCCTCGCTTCCCCTGCAGGCTGCCGACCTGCCCCGCCAGGGCATGACCATGCAGGCCGTTGAAAAGGCCTATGGCAGCCCGCGCCAGAAATCCGGCCCCGTGGGCCAGCCGCCCATTTCCCGCTGGGAATATGAAGGCTTTGTGGTGGTCTTCGAACGTGCAAACGTGGTGCACAGCCTGAACATTGCGAACCAGCCCCCTGCTCCTGCCGCCCGCCCAGCCCCCGTGGCTGCGCCTGCGACGCCAGCCCGCACCGCACCTGCTGTATCCGCGCCTGCACCGGCGGCCACTCCGGCTCAAACAGTGGCGCCCGTCGCGCGTCCTGCGCCAGCGCCCGCTGTCGCACCGGCGCCTGTTAGTGCCCCTGCGCCTGTTGCAGCGCCCGTCACGCCAGCACCTGCTGTTGCCGCACCCGCTCCAAGCCCGGCCATTGACTCTGCCGAAGCCGCACGCCGCGCGGCCGAACGTGAAGCCATGCTGCGCGTCCGTGCCGAAGAAGAAGCCGAGGCCCGCCAGGCCGAAGCCGCCGCCAAGGCAGAACGCGAACGCGCTGCTGCTGCCGCAAAAGCAGCCGCTCCCAGCGCCACGGTCGCCGCGCCCCAGACTCCGCCCGCCGCTCCTGTAACCGCGCCAGTACCCAACGCCGAAACAACACCGGCGCCGGCCCCCGCCAAACCCAAAGGCGATGGCGGCTATCGCTTTGACCCCGCCACCGGCCGCATCATTCTCAACGATTGAGCGACCCCGGTTGCAGACTCAGGAAGCCGGCCCCGTGCCGGCTTCCTGCTTTCCGGCCCCATGACCTTGCTGTGAGGACAAACCCATGCGCCTGATCGGCCATCGCGGCGCCCGTGGCGAAGCCCCCGAAAACACCCTGAGCGGCTTTGCCTACCTGCGCACACTGGGTGTGCGTGCCGTTGAACTGGACATCCGCCTCAGCGGCGACGGCCAACTGGTCGTCACCCACGATGACTCCCTGACCCGCACCACACTGGCCACCGAAGGCCAGGTCAGCCACATGAGCGTGACCGAGCTGGCCGCTCTTGATGCCTGTCACCGCCGCTTTCCTGACTGGCCGGCAGGCGATGGCATCCCCGACCTGCGCTCGGTCATGGCCCTGCTCCACGACTTCGAACACATCCAGTTCGAGGTGAAAGCCGCCACTGCAGAGGAGTGCCAGCGCATCGCGACCGGTTTTGTACCGCTCTGGCGTGAGTACGGTTTTGGTGAACGCGCTTTTACCACCTGCTTCAATCCGCTTTACCTGCAGGCGGTTGCCGCACTAGCGCCGGAGATTCCCCGCGGCTTTCTGTTCGAGCAGGACTTTCCCGGTGATGCTGTGGCCATGGCGCTCGCACTGGGCTGCCAGTCGCTGGGCCCACATGAGGCGCGTTGCACTCCCGAGCTGGTGACCGCCGCCCATGGGGCAGGTCTGGCCGTGTCCACCTGGACGGTGAACTCGCTGGTGCGCATGGATGAACTGGCCACCCTCGGCGTGGACAGCGTGATCACCGACTTCCCGGCGCTCGCCTTGCGCGAACGGCCCGGTTTGTTTGCCTGAGCAGAGCTAACCTGCACTGCCACCAATCGCTTTATGGGGTCAAGCCCCGCCACTACACGGCTGCCGGAGCTTATCCACAAAAGCTGTGGATAAAGTGGTGGAGAAGTTTGCGGATTACCCCCTGAAAGCCCATGGCAGGCGTCTTGCGACGATTTGACGGTTTTTTGAACAAATGGATAATTCCATAAAATTCAACAAGTTATTTATTTCAATAAAAAGTCGGAACGATTACAGACGGTTCCTCTCTGGTTCCACGGTAAGCAGCCACTCTCTGTGTACAAGTAAGGGGCGCAAGCACCATCACGGGGCTCTTGAGGGCCATTTGAGACCCTTGCGCCAAGTGACTGATTCACCGGTATTTCCTTGAGAATCCCTGGATGACCGGCGAGCAGGAGCGCATGACCGGGATGACGGCTGCACAGGCAAGAGTCAGCGCGACGGCCTCATGCCAGCCCGGCCTGCGTCAGCGCACGAGTGCCAGCTCGCGCAGACGGTGGGCCTCGTCACGCAGGCGGGCAGCTTCCTCGAACTCGAGATTGCGGGCCTTGGCCATCATCTCGGCCTCCAACTGCCGCAAGCGCACCGCCACGGCTTTGGGATCATCCAGCGACACGGCATATTCGGCCTTCTTTTCCGCCACCTTGCGTTTGCCACGAGCCGTGGCCGGGCCATAGGCACCATCCATGATGTCGGTAATGGTCTTTTTCACCCCTTTGGGGGTAATGCCGTGCAGCGTGTTGAAGGCGACCTGCTTGGCACGACGACGGTCCGTCTCGTCGATGGCGCGCTGCATGGAGCCGGTAATGCGGTCGGCATAGAGAATGGCCTTGCCGTTCAGGTTACGGGCCGCGCGGCCAATGGTCTGAATCAGCGAGCGCTCCGAACGCAGAAAGCCTTCTTTGTCGGCATCGAGAATCGCCACCAATGACACTTCCGGCATGTCCAAGCCTTCGCGCAGCAGGTTGATGCCGACGAGCACATCGAAGGCCCCCAGACGAAGATCGCGGATGATTTCCACACGCTCCACCGTGTCGATGTCCGAGTGCAGGTAACGCACCTTCACGCCGTGATCGGCCAGATAATCTGTCAGGTCTTCCGACATGCGTTTGGTCAGGGTGGTGACCAGCACACGCTCCTCGACCGCCACGCGCTTGCGGATTTCCGAGAACAGATCGTCCACCTGGGTAGTCGCAGGACGGATTTCGATTTCAGGATCGACCAGGCCGGTCGGGCGCACCACCTGCTCCACCACCTGCCCGGTCTTTGTGGCCTCGTACGGCCCCGGCGTGGCGGACACGAAAATCGTTTGCGGCGAAATACGCTCCCACTCCTCAAACATCATCGGGCGGTTGTCGAGCGCGCTCGGCAAACGGAAGCCGTAATTGACCAGATTTTCTTTGCGTGCACGGTCGCCTTTGTACATGGCGCCCAACTGCGGAATGGTCACATGCGACTCATCCACCACCAGAATGGCATCGGGTGGCACGTAATCGAAGAGCGTGGGCGGCGCTTCGCCCGGCGCACGACCGGAAAGATGCCGCGAATAATTTTCGATACCGTTGCAATAGCCCAACTGCTGCAGCATTTCGATGTCGTACTGCGTCCGCTCGCGCAGACGCTGCTCCTCCAGCAACTTGCTGTGCTCGTGAAAAAACGCAAGCCGCGGCGGTAACTCCTCCTTGATGGCCGCAATCGCCGCATGGATGCGTTCTTGCGGTGTCACATAATGGCTCTTAGGGTAAATGGTGACGCGCGACACTTTCTTCAGCAGCTCGCCAGTGAGCGGATCAAACCAGCTGATGGCCTCTACTTCATCGTCAAACAACTCGATGCGCACAGCATCGCGTTCAGACTCGGCCGGAAACACGTCAATCACGTCGCCACGCACGCGGTAAGTGGAACGGAAGAACTCGATGTCGTTGCGCGTGTATTGCATTTCGGCCAAGCGCCGCAAGATCGCACGCTGGTCCATCCGGTCGCCGCGCGACACATGCAGCAGCATTTTCATGTAGGCATCGGGATCGCCCAGACCGTAAATGGCCGACACGGTCGCCACGATGATGGCATCGCGCCGCTCGAGCAGCGCCTTGGTTGCCGACAACCGCATCTGCTCGATGTGCTCGTTGATGGACGCATCCTTCTCGATGAAGGTGTCCGACGACGGCACATAGGCTTCGGGCTGGTAATAGTCGTAATACGAAACGAAATATTCGACGGCGTTGTCCGGGAAGAACTCGCGGAACTCGCCGTAGAGCTGTGCCGCCAGCGTCTTGTTCGGCGCCATGATGATGGTCGGCCGCTGCTGCTGCGCAATCACGTTGGCAATCGTGAAGGTCTTGCCCGAACCGGTAACGCCCAGCAGCGTCTGATGTGAGAGCCCGTCTTCCAGCCCCTCGTTGAGCAGGCGGATGGCCTCGGGTTGGTCACCGGCTGGCGCAAACGCCGATACCAGTTTGAAGGGGGTGATCTCGCTCATGACGGACTCCGTGGCAGACCGCGCAGTGTACACCGACGCCACACCGCGACCGAACTGACAGCACACTGACAAGACCGGAAGAAGGTGGCGACTGTCATCTGTTGCACCGCACGATTACCCTCGGCATAGCTACCGGCACCTCGACACATCAACCAAGCCTTCGGCACACCCACTGGCGGGAGCAAACGCATGGCACTCTGGAAACGCATGATCGGGCTCGAGCAGCCCCGCACCGAATGGTTCTGCGCGTCCGACGCCGCCCTCGGGCACTCGTCCAGCCCCCACCTCGAGATCACGTATCTCGGCACCGCCGGCTTCATCATCCAGAATGCGGCGCGCACCGTGGTGCTGGACCCCTATCTTTCACGCCCGGGATTACGCCAGACACTGTCGGCTCCGCTGCGCCCCGACACCGCCCTGATCCGCCGGATCATTCCGCATGCGGATGATGTACTGGTCGGCCACGCCCACTACGACCACATTCTCGATGCCCCTGATCTTTGCCGGCTGACCGGGGCACGACTGATCGGCTCGCGTTCCACTGTCATGGTCGGCCGTACCGCCGGACTGCCATCGTCGCAACTGCTGGAAACCGAGGGCCGCGAAGACATCAAGAGCGGTGACTGGACCGTTCGCGGCCTGCCCTCGCGCCATGGCAAGGTTTTCGGCCGTATTCCTTTTCCCGGCGACATCGCCACACCACCTCCCTGGCCACCTCGGATGCGTGACCTGAAGCATGGCTTGGTATTGAACTGGGTGGTGGACACGGGCGGCTTGCGCATCGTGCATATCGACAGCGCCGACTTCATCAATGCCGAACTGGCCAGCCAGCGTGCCGATGTGGTCTGCCTCTGCGCCATCGGCCGCCGGTTCCGCCCGGACTATGTCAAGGATGTGGTGCGGCTGCTCCAGCCGAAATGGATCATTCCCTGCCACTGGGACACAATGATGACGCCGCTGCACGCTGAGCCCGACCTGATTCCCACCGTCGATCTGCCCGGCTTCGTCCGTGAAATCCGAGAGGCCGGCTGCGAGCCGCTGCTGATGCCCCTCCTCGGCCGGCTAAAATTTCCAGCCTGCACAACCACGGCGCCAGCCACCGTGGAGAAGCCGCTGTAGACGCCTGCTGAAAAACGCCCATCCCGGGCCTTTCAGCAAGCGGTTGGACGCGCTAGCGACGGGAGACAGAGGACGCAATGCATCGTGGCTAAAGCCGCTCCCACAGACCGGCACGTTCCGGTATCATCCGCCGGTTTGTCTGACCCCCCAGCCCGCACGTCCTGCCTGTAGAGAGGTTTCACCACTGTGGACATCCGTCTGTCTGAGCGCGTACTGAGCATCAAGCCCTCCCCGACCCTGGCCGTCACCAACAAGGCCGCTGAGCTGAAAGCCGCTGGCCGGGACATCATCGGCCTCGGCGCCGGCGAACCTGACTTCGACACGCCAGAGCACATCAAACAGGCCGCCATCAAGGCCATCGACGCCGGCTTCACCAAGTACACCGCCGTGGACGGCACCCCGGGCCTGAAGAAAGCCATCATTGCCAAGTTCAAGCGCGACCAGAACCTCGACTACGCACCGAACCAGATCCTGGTGTCGTCCGGTGGCAAGCAGAGCTTTTTCAACCTCACGCTCGCCCTGCTGAACAAGGGTGACGAAGTCATCATCCCGGCACCTTACTGGGTGTCTTACCCGGACATGACCCTGATCGCCGACGGCGTGCCAGTGTGCATCGAGTGCCCGCAGTCGCAGGGCTACAAGATCACCGCCGCGCAACTGGAAGCAGCCATCACCCCCAAGACCCGTCTGTTGGTGCTGAACAGCCCGTCCAACCCGACCGGCATGGTCTATTCCAAGGCCGAGCTGCTCGCGCTGGCGGAGGTGCTGCGCAAACACCCGCACGTACTCATCGCCACTGATGACATGTACGAGCACATCATCTGGACGGCTGAAAAGTTCGAGAACATCGTCACCGTGGCGCCGGATCTTTATGACCGCACCATCGTGCTCAATGGCGTTTCCAAGGCCTATGCCATGACCGGCTGGCGCATCGGCTACGCCGCCGGCCCGGTCAAGCTGATCAACGCTATGAAAAACGTGCAGAGCCAGTCCACCTCCAACCCCGCCTCGATTTCGCAGGTGGCCGCGGAAGCCGCGCTGAACGGCCCGCAAGACGTTCTGGTGCCCATGGTCAAGGCGTTCAAGGAACGCCACGACTATGTGGTGGAGACACTGAACCAGATCGACGGCATCTCCTGCTCACCGGCTGATGGCGCGTTTTACGCGTTTGCCAATGTTGAGGGCGCCATCAAGAAGCTGGGCCTGAAAAACGACCTCGAGTTCTCCGAAATGCTGCTCAACACCGTTGGCGTTGCCGTGGTGCCGGGCTCTGCCTTCGGCCTCGATGGTCATATGCGCATTTCCTACGCCACCTCGCCGAAGGTGCTGGAAGACGCGCTGGCGCGGATCAAGAAAGCTATCGAGGGCTGATGCTTTTCCACCCTCTCCCCGCCTGGGGGAGAGGGTGGGCGCGGGGATACTGCTCAAATCTTCACCACCTTTGGCAGTGCGCCAAGCCCTTGAAAAGCCAAACAAAGCCGCCTGCAGGGCGGCTTTGTTTTTTCTGCGGAAAAAGGTGGGCGCGCCGCTTGACCACCCCCGCCCGACTCCCTATTATTCGCGGCCTCAAGTAATTCCCCGATAGCTCAGTTGGTAGAGCGCAGGACTGTTAATCCTTAGGTCACTGGTTCGAGTCCAGTTCGGGGAGCCATCTCAAAGACAAAGCCGGTCAGTGTAACGCAATGACCGGCTTTGTTGTTTCTGGCTCAGCCATGATGTGCCCTACGGTAATGGGGCGCAGCACTACATCTGATGGCCTAGTCTAGCAATGGCTAAAGTATTGAAATAAGACTACTGACTGCAGGCGCACAGAGCACCAAAAAATACCGTCTCTCTCTACCCCTCATTCACCATCGTAGAAAAAGACCCAATCCCGATACTGAGGAGGTGTTTTTGACGAACGCATCCCGACCGGAAAATTTGCCTCTTTAAAGGCGAGCTTGGCAGATGGGCTGTGAACTCCTTTTATCCCCCCCTCCGGCGCAACCACCACCTCAAAGGCCTCTCCTGACACAGGATCGGGATAAAGCTGCCTGATGTAGCGGCGCAAAGTGAGATGCCTTGGATCGCGCAACAAGTCATCAAGCCTCTCCGGATATTTCCGGACTGACCCAGGCGACGAGAGATAATAAGCCTTGATGGCGTCGCGGTAGAGCCGCCCCACCAGTAGCAACTCGGCCTCTTTTTCACGCTGAATCTGCGCCGAATAAACTTCGAGACTTTTACCAAGCCCAAGCGCAATCAGGAATACCAGAAAAAGCATCCAGAGATAGGTAACACCGGCCTGTGCTGACTGCCCAACAACCATAGTTTCACCACGTACTAAAAGCTGTTCCATCCCGACCAACGCCTGTCGCGCCGCTTTTCACATCATAGATACCCTTCCCACCCTCCTCTTCAATAAAAACAGGAATCCACGTCGAGTCTTTCTGGGTAACCGGATCAATTGGCAACCGGCGCAAATAACGCAGTGCAACCAACTCTTCCAGCTTTTCAGGATAGCGTCCTTTATCTGCATAATACCTGTCGAGCGACACACGCAAGCCTGCAAGATTTTCACGCAATACAGAATCTCGAGCCTTGTCCCCTTGCTCCAGATAGCGTGGCGTAATGATGCTGAGCAGCATTGCAACAATTGCCAGCACCACCAATAGCTCAATAAGCGTAAAGCCTCTGACATGATTGCGGCGCATGATTACCACATCCTGTAGGGCACACCATTGAGGCCCGTTCTTTCACTAAGAGAGTAAACATCATAGACATCTTCACCCGACTGCGGATTATCCGCCTCACTCCTGTATGAGCGGGTGCCCCACGTAGCAGCCGCCGGCAGACTGTCATCCGTACTCATTGGATCTCGAGGAATGCGGCGCAAGAAGTATATTTTCCGGCCACGCGGATCCTTAACATCCGGAACCCCCTGAACCAGCACCTCAAGAGCCGATGGATAACCTGAGGTATCTGCCGCTCTACTGACACGCCCCTCATCTGCGGCTTTTTTGTAAGCATCCAGTGCCTGACGGATTTCCCGCAACGCAATCTTCAATTCTTGCTCCTGATTGCGCTGTAACCCGACCTGAGCCAAGGGGACGGTCACCATCGCCAACAATGCCACCAACGTCAGCGTCACCAGCATTTCAATCAGCGTGAACCCGCCTATGCATTCTTTCACGGAGAGATTATCCGCAGCACTCGAGCCCCTCCCGTGGACACCAGCATCAATGCATCATTTGAATTGCTTGCCTCCGCAGCGGTCAACCGAAGGGATATAGGCTTATCCAGTGCCTGCGCCGCTCTAAGCGTCAATACAGCAAGCGGGCCATTATGCGCTGGAACATCTTCAAAGCGCATGCGGAATGCCTCTGGCATTGGCTGGTACTCAAAGCGCCCGACGGGCGCTACCGGCTGCGCACGCACCAACTCCAGACCACTCTGATCAAACGCAAGATCAACACTGAGCTGCTTGAATGCCTGACCACTCAACGACATCATCAACGTAAACTCTTGGCCTGCCGGAATTTGTGCAGGCATTACGATATCCAGCCTGATCTGAGCATTCTCTGCGGCGACCACCGGCTCAGAAGATGATGCATACTCCTCATCATCTTCGACAGAAGGCTCCGCCTCAACACGAGGAACCGGTGCTGCAATCGGCGCACTCATTGGTGCAGCAACCGATTTCTTATCACCACCAACTCGTCCGGACTGTGTCAACCGGAGTGGCCTTGTAGAAACCGCATTAGTGGTCCCCGATGCGAATGCTCGGCTGGTTGCCCCCGGCACATGCAGACCACGAACCACATGCGGCGTAATCAGCAAAATTATTTCCGACTTTGCTGATGTACTGCTCTCATTCGAGAACAGCTTTCCAAGCAATGGAATTTTGCCGATCCCAGGAATATGCGAAGCACTCTGACGCTCATCATCACGGATGAGGCCAGCCAACATTTGTGTTTCCCCATCCCGCAGACGTAGCACGGTATTGGCATTTCGTGTACCTATCTGATACGTCAGCAAACCCGTGCTGGTTTTTATTTCCTTAACGATATTGCTTACCTCAAGCACCACATTAATGGAAACATCATTATTAACATGAACTTCAGGCTCCACTTCAAGTTTGAGTCCGACGTCGAGATAGGCGACCGACTCTGAAATGGATCCTGATGTCTGATTCGACGTGGTTGTGACGACAGGAACCTTGTCACCGATCAGCACTTTTGCTTTTTCACGGTTACGCACACGGATCCTTGGGTTGGCAAGCGTATTCGCAAGCGCCGATGTCTGCTTGAAATTCAATACAGCCAAGGGATCAGGCACGAACAACGTCACGTTACTCTTGTTGAGCGCCCGAATCTCGTCAACGGTCAACTGCCCTGCCTTACCAGCCGCACCCGACACGCTCGCCGATATCTGATCCGGATACTGGATACCCAGATTCAGCAACTTGTCAGTACCCACCTCCAGAATCTCCACCTCAAGTACAACTTCGGGCTCAGCAATGTCATAGACCTCAATGAGCCGCTCAACTGCATCAATGACCTCCATACCATCTCGCAGCACGAGAAGCTTTAGCTTTTCGTCCACATACATGGACTTCGGATTGATCAACGCCCTCACCATTTCTTGAACTTTGCGTGGATCGGCACTGCCAAGGTAAAAACTCCGAGTCACCAACTCCTCGAACTGGTTTCTCTTCTCCGGGCTATCCGGATAAATCAGAAACGTGCTGTCGTTAAGCACTTTACGCTTGAGATTATTAGTATTGAGAATGAGATTAAGTGCATCCTCAATGGAGGTATTTTTCGCAAAAATGGTGGTGCGGATATCAGACTTCACATCCCGGTCGAAAATGAAATTGATGCCTGAACTTCGAGAAAGCACCTCGAAAATGGCCTGAATGCTTGCCTCCCTGAACTCAAGTGAAACCGGCTTGCGCAATGAGGCCTTGAGCGCGGGCTCTTCAAGAGAGGAGCGTTGATCCGTCACCTCAATTTTTTCCAAAAGCAGCCGTGCCTCTCCATGCTCTGGGTTGTCCCGCAGTACTTCGCGCAGCCTTTGCCTGGCCTTAATGGCATCATTTCCTGAAACGGCTTCTTTCGCCTCGCCCATCGCGGCCATCGCGCGCCGCTCGCGCTCAACCACTGCAACCCCCTGCAGCGCCTCAACATGCTGTGGGTCAAAAGACAAAATATCGCTATAGCGCTGTAAAGCAGCATCAGATTGCCCCTGCTGGCGGAGGCGACGCGCCTCCAGAAGCCGTTTCTGAACCAACGCGTCTCTGGTCTTCAGGTAGTGCATGCGGTATCTCGTAGGATCACGCTCTGCCGCTTTGGCCAAGTGTTCAAGACCCTCAGCCATCCGGCCTTTGGCAAGTAATGAGTCACCTTTTTGGGCAGTCCAATAAGTGGCGCAGCCTGATAGCAGAAAAGGCCCCAGCAGGAGCATCAGTACAGCAAGTCGGCGTTGCAAAGCAGATATCCTCATTTTCAGGCTTTCATCGGAAAACGGAGAGCCAACGGGTTTCACGCAAAGGCAGGTACTCCAACTCGATTCCTTCGTCAGTGATGTGTTTGATACGCCAGTTACCATCAATGACGCCCCCTACTGGCACGCTTTCAAATGCGTCACCAACCGCCAGAAAAATCCGGGTTTCTTCGTCAGAGTCCAAACGCCCCAGATAAGTAAACCTTGGTGTCGGTGCCACGGGCCTCGGTGGCGGCACATACACAACAGGCGCCTCCACAACAGGTTCAGGCTTGATGGGTACAGGCGCCACATAGGCCTGCAAGCGGCCACTTCCAGCCAGATTGGCAGCCACATCGGGTACGTCAACACGCTTCCAGGGCGCAAGATCAACCTCTTTCGGCGCCCCTGACCTTGCCGGACGGTCAGCGAGCAAATCAACCTGCACTGATGTGTCTATGGTTTCGGGGCGAAGCATTACGACAACCGTCAGAACGGCCGAAAGCAGCAACACGGATAGCAGTGGCCTGGAAACCGACATTTGACTCATGGTGACAGTCCCAATCCAGCGCTCCGGTAATACGCCTCAGCTTCAATCGTCATTACCAATGCTGAGGGTGCCGCTTCAGACTTTTCAAGGCCCAGTTTAAGAATCGCCAGATGGGTGTGCCGGTTGAGCAATCCCTGCAGCGCTTTGCGCAGTGACACATAATCGCCCTGCAGGGTAAAGCGCAACGAGAAGCGCTCAATCGGCAGATCGGCCATCAGTGCTTGACGGAACTCCATCGGCCCTACAACAAGATTATTGCGACGCATCATCTCGTACATTTCCTGAATATGCCTGTCGCGCTCAGACAACTCGGGAAGAAAAGCCAAAAACCGATCAGGCAGTGCAGGACGTGAGCTCACCGCATGAGTGGCGCTTGGCGAGCCTGCACTCACTGGTGCAAGAGCCTGCTCATGCAACTGCTGGTCATTCAGTGCGACCTGCTTTTCCAGCGGCCAGATCACTTGCCATTGCAGCCCGCCCCAGAGCATTACCATGGCAAGCAGCAATAGCATTGCCGGGGTAAACCGCTCCCAGACAATACGGACATGCCAATAAGCACGCCTTCTCCATGAGCCGGCGTCCTGAGTCGTCATGGCAAAGCACCCAAATTTACAGCCCCCCAGGTCACGGCCACTTTGAACCGCACTCCATTAACGACAGTGGGCTCAACGCTGACCGGATCAACATCGCTGAACAGCTCCTGTGTTTTTAGCCGCTCCACGTAGGCCAATACCGCCTCCACCGAGGCCGCTTGCCCATCAATCAACAGATGCATAGCAGCGTCGGACTGAACACGGCTTAGTGTTACTTCACTTCCCGCTGCCTGCTGCACCGCATCCATCAATTGCAGCCAAGGCGTATTGAGCGACTGGCTAATCGCCAGAACCGCTTGCTCCACCTTGGGACTCACCTCTTGCCTGCCCGCCCGATCGAGTCTGGCACTACTGGCTCGATCAGATTGCACATGTTGCTGGTGCTGCTGATCCTTAAGTTTTTCGAGCACCAGATGCCGCTCCCACACACTATAAGTAATGCTAATGATGGCCAGCACCAAGCCCATTAGCAGCCATGTAGGCTTGCCAGCCGGCAAAAGATTTCCATTCTCGCGTGCCATTTTCAGAACACTCCACACAGGCTGAACGCAAACGTTCTGTCCTGCCCCTGCAAAAAGCCAGGCCCGCTCCGCAAATCGAGCAGTGCGGGGGTACTCTCGCCCCGGGCGGCAAAAATGCGAAACTGCGCGGGAAGCATGGCACCAAATGCTTGCCGTAACGCCACCTCATTGGCCCCAAAACAAGGCCGCACATGCAGTTCGCTCAAAATGCCTGCGTCATGCCCGAGCAGCGTTGCTCTTTCCGTCTCAACCACCACCAGCGCTCTGTCTGTAACTTGCAGGGCAGACTCAAAGCGATTCCAGACAACCAACGGCAATGGCTCCACACGGCGAAGATGTAAACCACGAGCGCGTGACCACTGTGTAATGCGTTCAAGAAAAGTGCGCTCTACCGCCACAACAAGCTGTGGCTGCTCAAAGCGTAATTTGCCGAAAGACAGCACCATTTCACTCGCCGAAAGGGGCGCAAACTGCTTTTCAAAAAATACTGCGGCAACCGCATTCATGTCTGAAACGGACAAGCACCCCTCATCCCAAGGGCGCCAAAAGCATCGCACCACGGCGGCCGACAATACGACCTCCAACTGCGCACCCAGCCATTCACGGGTAACCACCTCATCAAGCGCTTCCAGCATACCGATGGCAGACTCCCCAGCCTTCAGAGCTTCGTGCTTCCCCACCACGGCCGGCTTCCAATAGCCCGCGACCGCCGCGAGCTGAATATGGCCCGGCGCCAGATACAGGCGTAAGCGTGTCTTATTCCATAAACGTGACACGATTGATCTCCTGCAAAGTGGTTGCCCCGGCTTTGACAGCCGCCAGTGCCTGCTCACGCATCAACTTGAGGCCCAACGCTTGCGCGCGCAGCTTGAGTTGGGACAAGGGCGCCTGCTGTAAAATGAGCTCACGGGTTTCGTCATTGAGCACCAGTATCTCGGCCAGTGCCCGGCGCCCTTTGTAACCGGTTCCTCGGCAATGCGGGCATCCTCGGCCACGCCGAAATGAAAAGTCGGTAACCTTGCCTGGCTGCAATCCTGACGCGCGAAGCAGATCATCATCGGGTGAATATGGCTCGCTGCAATGCAGGCAGATGAGCCTAACCAGGCGTTGCGCCACGATACCGTTCAGCGCCGTCACCAGACTGTAGGCATCCAGACCAATATGCCGGAAGCGGCTGATGACATCGAAAACACTATTGGCATGCACCGTCGTGAACACCAGATGCCCGGTCAGTGCCGCTTGCACGGCAATTTCGGCGGTTTCACGGTCACGAATTTCCCCCACCAGAATCTTGTCCGGGTCGTGCCGCAAAATGGAGCGCAGGCCACGGGCGAATGTCAGACCTTTGCGCTCGTTCACCGGAATCTGCAATACGCCAGGCAGTTGATACTCCACCGGATCTTCAATCGTGATGATTTTGTCGTCACCATGATTGATTTCACTCAGCGTGGCATAGAGCGATGTGGTTTTACCGGAGCCGGTCGGCCCGGTCACCAACAACATGCCGTAGGGTTGGGAGGCTAATCGCCGTATCGTTTGACAACTTTCCGCGTCAAACCCGAGTACATCCAGAGAAAGACTCTTGAGCTCCGCACTCAGGCTCTGTTTGTCCAGAATGCGCAACACCGCATCTTCGCCAAAAAGCCCCGGCATCACCGACACACGGAAATCAACCTCTCTGGACTCAAGGCTCACGGCAAAACGCCCGTCCTGCGGGATACGTTTTTCACCGATATCCAGCTCAGCCAACACCTTCAGTCGGGACACCACCTGCTCAGCCAATGCAGGATCGGGTATCTGTCTGACAAGGCCCAGAACACCATCAATGCGGTACTTGATTACCAGCCCTTGTGCCGTGTTCTCAAGATGGATATCACTAGCACCCGATTTGTGTGCGTCGTACAGCGTGGTATTGACGAGGCGCACTACCTGGCTTTCGTCATTGGCAATCGAGGTCAGCGATATCGCTGTT
This sequence comes from Moraxellaceae bacterium, assembly GCA_030684415.1. Classification (GTDB taxonomy): domain Bacteria; phylum Pseudomonadota; class Gammaproteobacteria; order Pseudomonadales; family Moraxellaceae; genus UBA2031. The sequence continues at coordinate 15,094 of JAUXNL010000563.1, forward strand.
GTCTCCAGCCCTCCCTCCTCCGACGACTCAAGCTGCACCAGTTGTGAAAGCGCCTGCTCATGTCCCTCCAAACGGCCCAGCAGCGCTTTCAGCTCCACGGGATGGGCAAAGCCCATTACGAACAAACCGGGTAGCTGGTAAGTGGCCCAGTTCAGCAGAGCCTCATCAAAAGGGTTGCTACTGACAAAAACAGGCGGGCCGTCAACCGGCCGAAGCACGACGCACTCACGCTTCAGGCAATCACCAAAGCTGAGCATGCCAAAGTCCGGAGCAGTGGCCTCCATCTCTGGCAGCCGCCATAACCGACACGCCGCATAGCTTTGAACGGCCGCCAAAACTGCCTCTGGTGTTGTATTACTGATCAGCTGCAGTGCAACAATCAGCGGCTCACCATGAGTGTTTGCCTGTGCTTGTGCACGCCGCAGCAAGCGCTCATCCAGCACCAGCGTCATTGCAGACTCCCAGCCAGCTCAAAAATGGGCAAATACAGCAAAATCACGATACCGCCAATCACACCGCCAATAACCAACATGAGCACAGGCTCGAAAAGACGCGTGAAGCGATCAATCCAGCGGCTGACCTCGGCATCGTGGAAAGAAGCCACACGCTCCAGCATTTCGGCCACCTGACCATTACGCTCGCCCGCACGGATCAGGCGTAGGGAAACCGGCGTTGTCAGTTGCGCACGCTCAAGGCTGACACTGAGCGGCTTACCCTCCGTCACCTCGCGAACCGCTTGCAGCAAGCGTGGCTGAGCGGCTAACGGCAAAAGATTTGTCGTCATGCGCAACCCCTTTACCATCGGGATACCACCACGCAGCAAGAGCCCAAGAGCGCGATAGAAGCGCGAAAGCTGCATCAACCAGAGCTTTTCACCTAGCCAACGATTGCGCTGAAGCATGGCCAGCAAACGGCCTTGTACGGAAGGCTGGAGCACCGCATACACGGCTAGCACCAGCAAGCCCGCCAACGTGAGCACGACGGCAAGGCTATGCTGGCTGGCAAACATGCCCCACTGCATAAGCAACCGGGAAGCCAGAGGCAGTTCCGTCGCCAAGCCATCGTAAACATGGCTGAAGCGAGGAACCAGAAAGCACAGCAGAAAAACTCCCACCCCCGTGCCGACCAAGAGCAACAACAACGGGTATAGCGCGGCACTAGCAATCTTGTTACGCACCACGCTGACCTGCTCGTGATGACGCAAATAGCGCTCAAGCGCCTCTACCAGATCGCCGGTTTGCTCACTGGCCGCCATAGTGGCAACAAACAGCTCGGGGAATGCATCAGGAAATCGGGCAATGGCCTTGGAAAACGCCTGCCCCTCGTAAAGGCTGCCCACCAGGGCTTGCAGTACGGTGGCATCTGCTGAGGCCGCCTGTTGACGTTCTGCCAACGCCTCCAACGCCTCTATCAGCGACAAACCCGCCTGCAGTAACGCTCTCAGCTCATGGGCAAACAAGACCAGATCAAACCGGCCAGAACGGCCTATGCGCCCCAGCATGTCCTGGCGACGCAACTGTATGACCTGAAGGCCCTCTGCCTCGATCTGCCGTCGGGCGGTATCCGCGTCGCTGGCGCTCAAGCGCCGCGACTGAAGCCGGCCATCAGGCCCGAGAACACGCAACTCGAAAGTCGCCATGAGGGCTTACCAGTTCCCGATGTCGGCATTACGGCCTTCACCGCCCGCTTGGCGATCCGGGCCATCAGAATATAGATCGAAGTCCGGATTACGCGTTCCGGGAAACTGGTAGCGGTACGGCTGTGCCCAAGGGTCCATAGGCACCGCCTTTTTAAGGTACGGGCCAGCCCAGCGATCAGCATCTGCCGGCGCCTGCATCAGTGCCGCCAAGCCCTCTTGGGATGAGGGGTACCGGCCGACATCCAGGCGAAATTGATCCAGCGCCTTGGAGAGCGCATCAATCTGGGCACGAGCCGCCGTGATCTCAGACTTGCTGACCTCGCCGAACAGGCGCGGCCCCACAATTCCGGCCAGCAGACCGATGATGACCATGACCACCAGAAGCTCCAACAGGGTGAAGCCTCGGGTTCGCGTCCACTTAGCAGATTGCATCATTTACTCATCCCTGAATCGCCTTACCCCAGGCTTCGTGGAGCCTTTTGGTTTAAGCCAAGCCACTATGGCCTGACTTGTTTGCCGCAGGCAGAAGTTTGCCTCAGCTGCCGCCGGCGGGATATAGGCATTAGCGCCCAGAAAAGATGCTGATTGGAGCAGTGAACCAATCATGAATGTCGCTTGCTCAAGTCGCCCAGAGGGACATCGACGGCATTTTTCAAGGTAGTTGTCGCATATTCCGTTTTTTCATGCCGCCATTGGCATTGGCATTTCACTCCGGTCCGGGCACTACACAGGCTGCTGCTAAAAACCAAGGCGTTGCACTTCGAACTTGAATCCGCCTAACTTAACTAAACCACTCATAACCATGTACCCAATGGGACGTTTATACAGCCATCACCATTTCCATCACACAGTAAAAAAGTGCGCTCAATTCAAACAACTGGAAAGAGCCAATAAATCAGCCGTTCCAGCATCTCTGGCGCCAACATCATGTAACTGCTCCTCGCGGCAACGGCCTCATCATGTCAAAAGGCAGTTACATAACTCAACTCACAGCTTAATGGATATTATTTTTCTAAAAGATTTAAAAAAATCAGCCAAATCTTTTCATTAATATGGAAAAGAAAAATAAAATTTCGCACCCCAATGAAAAAAATAAATATTTTCTTGCAATGTCAAGCTCACACAGAAGACTATCCGGCACATCACGTTTAGCATACGACCTAGTAAGCAATGAAATAAAAAAACCAACATCTCTAAACAAAGTCAAGCTCGTCAGTTTATTGGCCTCAAAAAGCAATCCCAACGCTTTCTGCTGATCCATTGCAATTATCGAAATAAAGCCAACTTGACGTATGTAACGGTAGCCAAAGTATATAGCGAGGATTACCAAAATAAAAATAATCATATCAAACATTAAAATTTCCCCTGAGCACCATCCAAGGAGAATTTAATGCTGAAGGCATGCCAAGCAAAAGCATTAATCTCAAAAAAGGAGATCTCCATATCTAAAATAACCACACACATAGAATATAAATTATTACCGAATAATCAGCTCCTATATCGCTCATTAAGACAATATTTAGGCATAAATCTTACAGCAGACTTATCCCTCACAACAGCCTCAGATTCAGAACCAATTTTACCGAGATAGCCAATAACACCGTCTATCATTGCTGGATCGCCATACTGCCGTAAAAATTTCGGCACAACTTTAGATGCCACACATAACGTATTCACATCAACAACTGGGAGCGCGTCCAACTCAAAATTACGGGAAGCAATATAAGTAATTCTTAAAATAACGCCATACGAAAGTTTTTTTGCTAAATC
>JAUXNL010000565.1 GCA_030684415.1 Moraxellaceae bacterium
GGCGTATGCAGCGGGCAATTGCGAAGAGGTGCCGGTACGCTCGCATCTGTCGTGGAATGCTCTTTTTCTCAGCATCGCACCGTACCTCAGTCAGCCGCAGCACGAAGACTTCATGGCCGCCAAGATTGCCGAGCGGGTGCAGGAAGTCGCCCTCAAGGATGTGCAGGCCAGTCGCCCCAAGACTCACGCCGTTACCGACATCATTCTGGCCCCGCTGTGCCTGAACACCATCAAGGTGCAGTTCCGTACGCTCGGCCTTATACGTCGCATTCCTCGCCCCGAGGATACGCGGGCTTGGTGGCAGCTCACCGCAGCGGGTGAACAGCACATGACCAGCCTGACGACGGTACGCAAGACCGCTCCCGCTCGCCCCGCCTGATTGTCCTTTTTTGTGATTCGTGCGGCGGGCTGTGTCATCGCCTGTTTGCATTGTCCTGCTAGCCTATGCGAGTGGTGGCAGTCGTTGGTATGACTGTTCTTTCCCTTCATGAGGTTGGCATGCGCAAGTGGAATGGCTGGGGTGACGAGTCGGGCGGGTTTCCTGCCTCTCCCGAAGTACAGGCGTTTTTGACGGGGGTTATCGGTGCGTCGGCGGCCTTGCCGGACGCCGTGCCTGAAACGGTGCTGGCGCAAGTGCCGCCGTCGCGACTGAAGCCGCATCCCCTGATTTCCACCGACCCTTGGCAGCGTGCGCTGCATGCCCGTGGCCAAAGCCTCCCGGATTGGCTAGCGCTGCGGTCGGGCGACTTCGGACAGTTCCCGGATGGTGTTGCCGAGCCGTCGACGGCCGCAGAGGTTCGCGAACTGCTGGCGCATGCCGCCGCTCAGGACATTTGCGTGATTCCCTACGGCGGCGGCACTTCGGTGGCGGGCCATATCAATCCGCTGGCCCAATCCCGGCCTGTATTGACGCTGTCGCTGGCGCGTCTCGATACACTTCAGCATCTGGATCGCGAATCACAACTGGCCACCATCGGTGCTGGCGCTAACGGGCCGCGAGTCGAGGCGCTGCTCAATGCCGAGGGCTACACGCTCGGGCATTTTCCGCAGTCATTCGAGCTGTCTACGCTGGGGGGCTGGGTGGTGACCCGCTCAAGCGGTCAGCAGTCCCTGCGCTATGGCCGTATTGAGCAGCTCTTTGCCGGCGGCAAACTGGAAACCCTGCAAGGCACCTTGGAATTACCCACTTTTCCAGCCTCTAGCGCGGGCCCGGATCTGCGTGAACTGGTGCTGGGCTCGGAAGGGCGTCTGGGCGTGCTGACCGAAGCCACCGTTCGTGTCACCCGTCTGCCGGAGTGTGAAGAGTTTCATGTCTTCTTCTTGCCCGGCTGGGAAAAAGCGAGCGCGGCCATTCGCGAGCTGGCGCAACGGCGTTTGCCGCTGTCGATGCTGCGTTTGTCGAACGCGGAAGAAACGCGCACACAACTGATTCTGGCGGGTCATGCCAAGGCCGTTGGCTTGCTGGACCGCATGCTCCGGGTGCGCGGTGCAGGCGATGGTCGCTGCATGATGACGGTCGGCGCCACGGGCTCAAAAGCCCAAGTGAAGTTTGCGCTGCGGGAGCTGAAAAAAGCACTCAAGCCCTATGGTGCGGTGGGGACCGGTCAGATGCTGGGCAAGAAGTGGGCAGCCAACCGTTTTCGGGCGCCATATTTACGCGAATCACTGTGGCAGTTGGGTTATGCGGTCGACACGCTGGAGACGGCTGTGGACTGGCCGAAGGTCACACCCACTATTGCCGCTATCGAAACAGCTTTGCGCGAAGGGCTGTGTGATGAAGGCGAAAACGTGCTGGCCTTTACGCATCTTTCGCATTTGTATTCGCAGGGCTCGAGCATTTATTCCACCTATGCTTTCCGTGTCGGCAGTGACTATGCGCAGACGCTGGCGCGCTGGCAAAAACTCAAACGCGTCGCGAGTGAAGCGATCGTGCGTATGGGCGGCACCATCAGCCATCAGCATGGTGTCGGGCGCGACCATGCCCCGTACCTGCCTGCCGAAAAAGGCGTTATCGGCATGAGCGCGCTGGCCGCACTCTGCCGGCATTTTGATCCTGAGGGCCGGCTTAATCCCGGCAAGCTGTTGCTGGATGAGGAGCATTGAGATGACTTGCGAGCGTATCGAGCGCACGGCCGCCTGGAATCGCGTGACACAGGAAAGCTGGGAGCTGATCGTCATTGGCGGTGGTATTACGGGTGTCGGCGTAGCGCGTGAAGCCGCCCGCCGTGGCCTGAAAACTCTTCTGGTCGAGCAGCGCGATTACGCCTGGGGAACCTCCAGTCGCTCGTCGAAAATGGTCCATGGCGGGCTGCGCTATATCGCTCAGGGCGATATCAAGCTGACCTGGCACTCCCTGACCGAACGCGAGCGGCTGCTGACAGAGGCGCCGGGTCTGGTGACGCGCATGGGCTACTGGTTTGCGCATTACAAACATGCTTTCCCGGGGCCCTTTGTCTTCGGCATATTGTTGCGGGTTTACGACTTGTTGGCGGGCGTGCGTGATCATCGCTTCGTTCGCCGTCTGGATTTTCTGCAGCGCATGCCGGGTTATCGCAACGATAAGCTGACTGGCGCATCACGCTATACCGATGCGCTCGTGGACGATTCGCGGCTGGTGCTGCGCGTACTGGACGAAGCCAAGGCCGACGGTGCTTTGCCGCTCAATTATGTGCAAGCCGAGTCACTGCTGATGGAAAACGGCCGCGTGGCCGGACTGAACCTGCGCAATGATGTCACCGGCGAAACGGCGGTTGTTCGTGCGGCGGCCGTCATTAACGCAACGGGAGCTTGGGCCGATCGTCTGCGTGAAAAGCTGGCCGGCGAGAAAAAGGTCAGGCCGCAGCGTGGCAGCCATCTGGTGCTGGCGCCGGGTCGCTTACCGCTGGAAGAAGCGGTCATTTTCATGCACCCGGAGGACAAGCGGCCGTTGTTCATTTATCCATGGGAGGGCCGCACGCTGATCGGCACCACCGATCTTGATCATCGCGACAATCTGGATGAAGAAGCCAGCATCACCGAGCAGGAGCTGGACTACATGTTGCGCGGTGCCAACACCCAGTTCCCTGATGCGGCGTTGTCGCGCGCCGACGTGATTTCAACATTCAGTGGCGTACGCCCGATTGTGGCCTCTGGTGGTGGCGTCAACCCGTCGGCCGAGCGTCGGGATCACAGCGTCTGGGATGATGCTGGCCTCATCACGGTGACCGGCGGCAAGCTCACCACGTTCCGCCTGATTGCGCTGGATGCGTTGGCTGCCGCGGCCAAATATTTTCCGAAAATTGATGCGCGCGACACCAAAGCAGCGGTGTTCCGCGCCGTCGGCCCACTTGAAACCGCACACCCTACGGGTGATTTGAAACGGCTCAAGGGGCGCTTTGGTCTGCACACGGCGCAGTTCCTGTGCGAGGCGCAAGCGGCCGAGCTGGACGCTGTACCACAAGCAGAAACGCTCTGGGCCGAGCTGCGTTGGGCGGCTCGCTACGAGCAGGTCGAGC
>JAUXNL010000571.1 GCA_030684415.1 Moraxellaceae bacterium
GCCGTGCATGCCGTCGGCTTCTGGTTATCTTTTGGCGCCGTCGCCTTGTTGATGCTGGTCGGCCGGCAGCAGCAACATTTGCCGGCCTGGCGTCAGGGCGTGCAATTGCAACTGGCGTTGTCGGCACTGTTATTACCGCTGACGCTGGGGTTTTTCGAGCGCGCCAGTTGGGTGTCTCCCTTTGCCAACCTGTTGGCCGTTCCGCTGGTCACATTTGTGGTGGTGCCACTCGGCTTGCTCGGCTTGTTGCTCTGGCCAGTGGCACCGGAAGCCGCCGATACCCTCTGGCAACTGGCCATGCATGTGCTGACGGCGCTGGACGCCTTGCTGGCCGAGTTCCAGCAATGGCCAGCGGCCAGTGTGGACTGGAGCTTGCCGGGGCGTGCCGGCGTTTTCTGGGCGGTGCTGGCTGTGTTTTGTCTTTGCCAGCCAGTGGCGCCGCGTCTGCGACTGTTGGCGCCGTTTTTCCTGCTGCCTTTACTGCTGTTGCACCAGCCGCCAGCACCGGGTCAGTTGCGAGTGACGGTGCTCGATGTCGGGCAGGGTCTGGCAGTTTTGGTTGAAGCCGGGCGTTACCGCCTTCTTTACGACACCGGGCCGGCGTTTGGTGACAGTGATGCCGGCCGCCGTATCGTGTTGCCAGCGCTGCGCCAGGCCGGCGTTGGGGCGCTGGATCACCTGCTGCTCAGCCATGATGATCTCGATCACACGGGAGGCGCTGCCTCAATCCTGGATGGCCTGCCGGTGCACGAGGGCATCGGGGCGCCGCCGTCCCGGTATGCGGGGGCGCCGCTGCCGCCCTGGCGTGCTTGTGACGCCGGCATATTCTGGATGCGGGCGGGCTGGCGTTTTGAGGTCGTGCACCCGGATGCCGGTGCGCAGGCGGCTTTTACGCGTGACAACGACCGGTCCTGCGTATTGCGGGTGTCGCGAGGAGGGCGAGCTTTGCTGCTGCCGGGTGACCTTGAGCGGCACAGCGAGGCGTGGCTGCTGACCAACATGCCGGCCGCCGGTCTGCGCTCGGATGTGCTGGTGCTAGGGCATCACGGTAGTCGGCAGGCATCTTCGGCTGCATTTCTGGAGCAGGTGGCGCCGACGCTGGCCATTGCCTCTGCTGGTTATCGCAATTCGTACGGACACCCGGCGGTCGTGGTACGCGAAAGACTGACGGCTCAGGGCATTCCCTTGCTCAACACGGCAGATAGCGGTGCCTTGCGCTTCGAGCTTGGCCCGGCGGGGGTGACTGGCCTGAGCCAATGGCGCGTGGCCGATCGTCGTTACTGGCGTCATCCGCCGCCGGATTTGCCCTGACCGCTTTATGAGCTGGCTGAAAAACGCTCATCGCGGGCTTTTCAGCCCGCGATTCCGGCACCTGTCCGGAATCGCTCCACGCTGAAGCAATCACTTGGGTGTGATGGATTCGCGACCCGGTCATCCCTGGCCGGGTCGCTGCTGGCTGAAAAGTATTTTTCGGCCAGTGGCTACATGCCTCTTGCTGCAAGAGCATGAGCTACAAGCATTTTTTACGCCGCCGACACGGGTAAGCGCGCTTGGCGCTAGGGGGGATAACCGGTAGAGTAAGCGCGGTTTTTTGTGTTCGCGTTTCACTATTTTGCAGGGAGTTCACGACTGTGTGGGAACTGATCAAATCAGGTGGCTGGCTGATGTTGCCGATTCTTCTGGCGTCCATGCTGGCGCTGGCCATCAGTCTGGAGCGTGCCTGGACCCTGCGTTCAAGCCGAGTGGCGCCGCCCGACCTGCTGGCGCGCGTCTGGCAATGGATTCGCAATGGCCAACTGGATGCCGGCAAGCTGAAAGAATTACGCAGTGACTCACCGTTGGGTGAAATCCTGGCCGCGGGCCTGCTGAACAGCAAGCATGGTCGCGAGATCATGAAAGAAAGCATTGAAGAAGCGGCGTCGCATGTCATTCACGACATGGAAAAATACCTCACGCTGCTCGGCACGCTCGCCATGATTTCGCCGCTGCTGGGCTTGTTGGGAACGGTGGTAGGCATCATCGAGGCCTTCATGACCGTAACAGCGGGCGGTATCAACGATCCGGCGATGCTGGCCGGTGGCATTTCCAAGGCCCTCATCACCACCGCAGGCGGGATGGTGGTGGCGATTCCAACCATGATCATGCACCGCTGGTTCCAACGGCATATCGTGACCATGACGGTGGAAATGGAGCAGCAGGCCATCAAGCTCGTAGACATCGTGCACGGTGATCGCGAGGTGGACTTCCAGCCCCGGCCGGAGACACCGAAGGGCAAGGGGAAAGCCGCGTGAAGTTCCGCCGCAGCACACCCGACACGCTGGAAATCAACCTGACACCGTTGATTGACTGCATGCTGTTCCTGATCATTTTCTTCATGCTTTCAACCACGTTCACCAAAGCCAGCAAGTTGCAGATTGCATTGCCGGAGGCGGGTGGAGAGCCTGCTGGTCCGGTGCAGGCGACCAGTGTGGAGGTGTCGGTCAGTGCCAGTGGCGAGTACGCGGTGAATGGCCAGGTGCTGGCCAGCAAGCAGGCAACTTCCTTGCGCTCCGCCATCGAAAAGGCGAGTGAAGGCAACAACAAGCTTCCTTTCATGATTTCAGCGGACGGCAGCGCACCCCATCAGTCAGTGGTGACGGTCATGGATATTGCCGGCCAGATGGGCTTCCAGAGCCTGGGCATCAGTACGCGCCAGCCTGAGAAAAAATAAATCCGCCTTCCTGCCAGCCGCCAGCGGGCGGCTGGCTGTTTCAGCCACGGTTATTTCCCATGACAACATCCCCCTCAGCAGCGCCCGTCAACGGCATGCAGGTTTACCGCCGCCTCTTGGGCTATACGCGCCGCTACTGGGTTTATTTTTTGATCGGCACGTTAGGGTTCATGCTGAACGGGCTGACCGAAGCGGCCAGTGCCCGGCTTATCCAGTTCATCATCGATGCCATCCAGAACCAGAATCAGGCCTATATGAACTGGTTTCCACTGCTGGTGGTGGGCGTGGTATTC
>JAUXNL010000572.1 GCA_030684415.1 Moraxellaceae bacterium
CGCCAGGCTATTCCCGTGGGGAGGCGGAACCGCGGCTGGGGCGGGCGCTCAAGGGGCGGGTAAAGGACCGGCTGTTGGTGGCCACCAAGGCCGGCACCTTTTACGCCGGCGGCGGTCGAACGGGCCGTGATTTTTCGCCGGCCGCCATCACCGCCAGTGTCGAGGCTAGCCTGCGGCGGCTTGGCGTCGAGCGGCTGGGGCTGGTGCAGCTCCATGGGCCGGCCGCGGCGGAGCTGAATGACGATCTTTTCGAGGCGCTCGAGCGTTTGCGCCAGAGGGGTCTGGTGGCGGCGTTCGGCGCCAACAGCTTCGATCCGGCGGTGATCGCCGCCATCACTGCCGCCCCGGGCCTCGATGTGGTGATGCTCGATTACAATGTGCTGCGGCCCGAGCGTGCGGCGCTGATCGACGCCGCCGTCGCTCAGGGCAAGGGCGTGCTGGCTGGGATGCCGCTGGCCATGGGCCATGTGGATGGGCAGATCCGCAAAGTCCGGGGTCTGCGGGATCTCTGGTACGCCGCCCGGGCTCTGAAAAACCATCGGCAGGAGGTGGCGCTGGCCGAGAAGTTCAGCTTCCTGCGTCACCTGGACGGCATGAGCGCGCCCCAGGCGAGCCTCGCCTACGTACTGGGGCACCCGGGCGTGTCGGCGGCGGTGATGGGCACCACCCGGCTGGCTCACCTGGAGGCCAATGCAGCCGCGTCGGGAATGGTCCTGCCAACGGACATACGGGCGCGACTTCGCCACGTCCAGGGCGGCTGAGGTTTCCGCTTTCCTCCGGGGCGCGGGACGATATTGTCACTCTACGTGCCGATTTATGGCGATGGAGCGATCCCGTGATCTTCGAACAGGCCGACCTGCCGCCCCGTCCGGGCCGTTACCGGATCCTCGCCGGGCCCGGCTCGCCCTATTCGCATAAGGTTCGCGCCGCGCTTCGCTATCGCCGCATCGCCCATGATTGGACCATCCCGCTGGGCGGGTTCGACGGCACGGGACAGAGCGCGGGACTGGCGGCGTTTGGAAAGCGACTGCTGCCCGTGGTGCTCTACCCTGATGGCCAGGCATGGAACGACTCCACCCCTATCCTG
>JAUXNL010000576.1 GCA_030684415.1 Moraxellaceae bacterium
CGGGCGGCGCACTGGGCCGGCGCCTGCTGCTGCGTGTGGAGGACGTGATGCACAAGGGCGAGCAAGTGCCGGTGGTAGGCGAAGACACGCTGGTCATCGAGGCGCTGATGGAAATCACCCGCAAGGGCCTCGGCATGACCACCATCACCGACGCCGATGGCAAACTCGCCGGCCTCTACACCGACGGCGACCTGCGCCGCAGCCTCGACCAGCGCATCGACATCCACCGCACTGCCATCCGCGATGTCATGAGCCGGCAGTGCACGACCGTCACGGCCAACATTCTCGCCGCCGAAGCACTCGCGCTCATGCAAGACCGGAAAATCAACGGCGTCATCGTGGTCGACAGCGAGCGCCGGCCGGTCGGCGCCCTCAACATGCACGACCTGCTGCGCGCCGGGGTGATGTAATGAGTTATGTAATGAGCAATGACATGGACAAGGTGATCGAAAAAGCCCGGCGCGTGCGCCTGCTAGCACTGGATGTCGATGGCGTACTCACGGACGGCCGCCTGTATTTCACCGAAGACGGCCAGGAGCTCAAGACTTTCGACACGCAGGACGGCCACGGCATCAAGATGCTGCAGGCGGCCGGAATCACCTGCGCCATCATCACCGGCCGCAACACACAACTGGTGGCGCGCCGTGCAAAAAACCTTGGTATCGCCCACTTGCTGCAAGGGCGCGAAGACAAGCTGGTGGCCCTCAAAGAGCTGACCGGCACACTCGGCATCGCACTGGAAGAAGTGGCCTATGCCGGTGACGATTGGCCCGACCTGCCCGCCATCCGCGCGGCAGGCTTAGGGGTTGCAGTCGCCAACGCCCATCGTGAACTGCAGGTACATGCCGACTACGTGACGCAACTGGCCGGCGGACGCGGCGCCGTACGCGAAGTCTGCGATCTGCTACTGCAAGCGCAGGGCCACTACGCCGCCGCCCTCGCCCCGTATCTGGAGCACTGAGGCCGATGGACGCGCGCAACCTTCTCAGTCTGGCTGGCGTGCTGCTCGTGTTGGGTGGCACCGGCTATTACTGGGGGCTGGGCCGCACGGAGCCGCGCCCGATAGCGCCCGACGAAGCGCGTCATCCGGTGTACGAGCTGACCGGCCTCGCCGCACTGGAAACCGGCACCGACGGCCGCATCAGTCGCCAGTTGGACGCCCGCCGCCTGCAAGCCTTTGAGCAACCGGACGAAGCCGTGCTGGAGGCTCCCGTGCTGCACCTTTACAACGGGAGCGTGGAGACTTGGCGACTACGCGCCGACACCGGGCGCGGGCTGGATGGCAACCGCGAAATCCGTCTGGAGGGCAATGTGCTGGCCGAACGCCTCGACCCTGCGGCCCAACCGGTACGCTTTACCACACCACGCCTGTCTGCCTGGCCCGCCGAAGAACGCCTTTACACCGATCAGGGCGTGCAGCTGCAAACGCCACAGGGCACACTCGCCAGCCGCACACTGGATGCCCGCCAAGCCGTCGGCACCCTGACCCTGACCCAGAACGTGACAGGACACTATGCGCCCGCTCCCCGCTGACACGCACTCTTCCGTAACCCCGGTACGCCGCACTCAGTGGGCAGTGCTGCCCGCACTGCTGCTGACTGTTAGCACCATCTTCATGGCCGCTCCCGCGAACGCCCTGCCCACCGACCGCGACCAGCCCCTGCAAGTCAGCGCCGACAGTGCAACGTTCGACGAAAAAACCGGTGTCGCCGTCTACAAGGGCAGTGTGGTGATCCGGCAAGGCTCGCTGGAAATGCGCGCCGACGAATTTGTCATCAAGGTGAATAAAAAGGGCGCGGTGGAATCAACCACCTCACGCGGCAACCCTGCCCGCTTCCAGCAAACGCCTGACGCGCAAAAAAGCCCGGTGCTGGCCGAGGCCGACCGCATCGACTACGACCTGAAAAATGAAATCGTGACGCTCACCGGCAAAGCCCGTCTGCGCCAGGACGGTGCCAGCTTCCAGGGCGCCACCATCAGCTACAACACCGCGCGCCAGCAGGTGGAAGCCAAGGGCGACGCGAGCAATCGCGTGCAACTCGTCTTGCCGCCACAACCGCGTGAAGCCCGGCCCGCCCCCGCCAAGGACACTCGCAAGTGAGCAAACTGGACGTACAAGGCCTGGCCAAGGCCTATAAAGGCCGACAGGTCGTGAAAAGCGTGTCGCTTTCTGTGGAAAGCGCCCAGATTGTCGGCCTGCTTGGCCCCAATGGCGCTGGCAAGACCACCAGCTTCTACATGATTGTCGGCCTCGTCCCCATGGATGCCGGCCGCATCCGCATTGACGACGCCGACATCTCGCATCTACCCATGCACGGTCGCGCCCGTCAGGGCATCGGCTACCTGCCGCAGGAAGCGTCCGTGTTCCGCAAGCTCAGCGTGGAGCAAAACATTCTCGCCATTCTGGAAACACGCAAGGATCTCGACCGCGCGGGGCGCCAGCAGAAACTCGAATCGCTGCTCGACGAGTTCCACATCACGCATATCCGCAAGAGCCTCGGCATGAGCCTTTCCGGTGGTGAACGCCGGCGCGTGGAAATTGCTCGCGCATTGGCGGCAGAACCACGCTTCGTGTTGCTGGACGAACCCTTCGCCGGCGTCGATCCGATCTCGGTCGCCGACATCAAGAGCATCATCACGCACCTGAAGGAGCGTGGCATCGGCGTGCTCATCACCGACCACAATGTCCGCGAAACGCTGGATATCTGCGAAAAAGCCTACATCGTCAGCGCCGGCTCGGTGATCGCCGAAGGCACGCCCGATGCCGTCATGGCCAACGAGACCGTGCGCCAGGTGTATCTCGGTGACGAGTTCAGCCTCTGAGGCGCAAGTGCCGGCACTCGCATCCGCAACTCACAACCCATAACCCATAACCCGCACCCCATAACTCATCGCCCGTGCCGTCTGTCCGGCTGACCTTTGTCAACTGGTTCGCCCGGCAAAGAGGCCCGCTTCTTGCTTGGCTGCGCTATACTGCGCGCCATACGCCCGGGACTCCCTGACCGGGCGCCGGAGTCGCAGTCCCGATGAAAGCCACGCTACAGCTACAGATCGGTCAAAGCCTGACCATGACGCCCCAGTTGCAACAGGCCATCCGCCTGCTGCAACTGTCGACGCTGGAGCTGCAGCAAGAAATCCAGGAAGCGCTTGACTCCAATCCCCTGCTGGAAGCCGCCGACGATGACGGCGAACCGGCCGAGAAAATCGACGACACCCCCATCGACTACGCCGCCGCCGAAGAACTGCTGGCGCGCGAAAGTGCCGGTGGTGCCGACACCGAAACCCCGGCCGAACTCGACATCAACAGCAACGAGGCCATCCCCGACGAGCTTCCCGTCGACTCCCTCTGGGAAGATGTCTTCAGCTCCGGCTCAGCCAACACCGGCACCGGCAGTGGCGGCGAAGACGACGACAACCCGCTGGAAGCACGCAGCGCCGCGCCGGAAACACTGGCTGACCACCTCGCCTGGCAGCTCAACCTGACGCCGTTTTCTGATCTCGACCGCGCCATCGGCCTTGTCATCCTTGATGCCATCGACGAGCGCGGCTACCTGATGTGCAGCATTGATGACCTTCATTCCGCCGTGGCCGACCCGGATAACCCCGAAGCCGTCGAGCTGGACGAAGTCGAAGCCGTGCTGCACCGCATCCAGCAGTTCGACCCCCCCGGCGTGGCCGCCCGTGATCTGCGCGAATGCCTGCTCATCCAGCTCCGGCAGTTGCCGGAAGACGTGAGCAGCCGCAGTGATGCCATGGCCATCATCCGCGACCACATCGAGCTGCTCGGCAGCCGCGACTTCGCCACCCTCATGCGCAAGCTCAAGCTCAGCGAAGCCGGCCTCAAGGCCGCCATGAGCCTGATCCAGACCCTGAACCCGAATCCGGGTGGGCGCATCGGTAGCGTGAGCGAAACCGAGTACATCACCCCCGATGTCATCGTGCGCCGTAAACACAACCGCTGGACCGTAGAGCTGAACCCGGACAACGCGCCCAAGCTGCGCGTCAACGCGAATTACGCCTCGCTGGTCCGCCGCGCCGACTCCAGCGCCGACAACACCTACCTGCGCAACCACCTGCAAGAGGCGCGCTGGTTCATCAAGAGCCTGCAAAGCCGCAACGAAACCCTGCTGAAAGTCGCCACCTGCATCGTCGAGCACCAGCGCGGCTTCCTGGAGCACGGCCCCGAAGCCATGAAGCCCATGGTGCTGCGCGACATCGCCGAAGAAGTCGGCATGCACGAGTCCACCATCTCGCGCGTGACCACACAGAAATTCATGCACACGCCACGCGGCATCCTCGAGCTCAAGTACTTCTTCTCCAGCCATGTCAGCACGACTGGCGGCGGCGAAGCATCGAGCACGGCCATCCGCGCCATGATCAAAAAACTGGTGGCCGCCGAAGATGCGCGCAAACCGCTCTCCGACAACAAGATTGCCGACCTGCTGCTGGAGCAGGGCATCGAGGTGGCGCGGCGGACCATCGCCAAATACCGCGAGTCCCTGAACATCCCGCCCTCAAACGAGCGCAAGCGACTGGCCTGAGTCCGGGCCCGCCGGCACGCCCTCCTCCCCCGAAAGAATTGATTTGTAACAACTCAGGCGCAGTGCCGGGCGAGACGCGCCGTCCGTCATAACGGCCGGCAGCTCACTGAAACTTGCACGTTCGGCAATTTTCAACGCTTTTTCAGCAGTTAACCCTGCAAACTCTTGCAAAGTACTTTTTCTTCGCGGCATTTCCATGCCGGACAAGCGGCCTTGCAGCGGCGGCGGCTGGCTGTGCTAGATTCGAATCAAAGCCGCGACAGTTGATAAACAGACGCTCCGTTGTCGCCAGTCCGATACTGGCACCAGCTCAAGAGGATTCAGCACAAGGTTACCGCGGGCCTGCACAGGGCCCGGTTTACGGGACCTCTGCCTAAAACCCAGCTTTTCGTCCGGTCACGCCGGGACTCGTTTGTCGCCGCCGTCAACCGCCCGAAGCCTCGGGTTTGCCGCAGAGGCCCTGCCACAGGGGAGAGCCCCGACCCGCCTCACGGCAATGGCCGCCGCCCTCCCCGCCACCGCGCGAGCGGTGTTTGCTTGTCCACAAAGAGGAAAGGCCTATGCAAATGGTAATCAGCGGTCATCACGTCGAACTCACCGCGGCCCTCAAGGAATACGTGCATTCCAAGCTCGAAAAAGTCGAGCGACATTTCGATCACATCACCAGCATGAAAGTGATCCTCAGCATCGACAAACTGGTCCAGAAGGCCGAAGCCACCATTCACATCGCCGGCGCCGATCTCTTCGCCAATGCGGAATCGCCGGACATGTATGCAGCTATCGACCTGCTCACCGACAAGCTCGACCGGCAGATCCTCAAGCACAAGGAGAAAATCCAGCGCCGCCACTGATGTGCCGGCTGGTTGAAAAAAGCCCGGGCATCACCCGGGCTTTTTTATGGACGACAGGCAAGCTGTCATTAATGACAATGACCCGCCGAACGCCAACCGGTACACAAACACCGCAGGGCCATGGTTGAAAGTTTCACAGACGGCCCCGACCATAACAGCGTGCCGGACATTCCGTTTTCAGCACGCTGACAAGGCGAAAACAAGGAAGCGCATCATGCAGCTCGTTATCGTCAGTGGCCGCTCCGGCTCTGGCAAGACCACCGCCCTGCATGTCCTCGAGGACATGGGTTATTACTGCGTCGACAATCTGCCGCTGGCCCTGCTGCCCGACCTCGCCGACACCCTGAAAAACCGCCCTGCCGGTGCCGTCAGCCATCTCGCCATCGGTATCGACGCGCGCAATGTACCCGGCCATCTCGACGCCTTCACGTCACTGCTGGCCGAAATGCAGCAGCGGCAGATTGGCGTCACCACCCTGTTTCTGGACGCCCGCGACGATGTGCTGCTGGCGCGCTTCAGCTCGACCCGCCGGCGTCACCCGCTATCGAGCCCGCAGCGCTCACTGCATGAAGCCATCGCCCTGGAAAAAACCCTGCTCGACCCGGTCAGCCGCCACGCCACCCTGCGCCTCGATACCAGCTCGTTGAACGTACATGAGCTGCGCGAGCAACTGCGCAGCCGGCTGACAGGTCAGGCCGACACTGGCCTGACCGTGCTGTTTGAGTCCTTCGCCTTCAAAAGCGGGGTGCCACTGGATGCCGACCTCGTATTTGACGTGCGCTGCCTGCCCAATCCGCACTGGCAACCCGACCTGCGCCATCACACCGGCCGCGATGCGCCCGTGCGCGACTTTCTGGCCGGCGACGCCACGGTCGAAAGCCTCTATTCGGACATTGCCGCGTTCCTGCTAAAGTGGCTGCCGGAGTTTCGTGAAAACGACCGCAGCTATGTCACCGTGGGCATTGGCTGTACCGGCGGGCAGCACCGCTCGGTGTACATGGTGGAGCGGCTGGCCGGACACTTCAGGGCCACTTTCCCGCAGGTACAGGTGCGACACCGCGATCTCCCCACCGCCGGCCCCGACAACGAGAACAAGACGCCGACATGATCGAAACGGACATCGAAATCATCAACAAGCTGGGCCTGCACGCGCGCGCGGCGGCAAGGCTGGTCGGCGTCACCTCCCAATACCAGGCCAAGATCCAGCTCGGCCGCGATGGTCGCCTGATTGATGCCAAAAGCATCATGGCCCTGCTGATGCAGGGTGCCGGCAAGGGCACCCGCTTGCGCCTGATTGTCGACGGCCCTGACGAAGCCGCCGCGCACGCCGCCGTGGTCGCCCTCATCAACAACCGTTTCGACGAAGCCGAATAGCCGTTTTACTGTCCGGCGACTAACCACTGGCTGAAAAAGCCCGGGATGGGCGTTTTTCAGCAAGCGGTTAAAGGCGCTGCCGCCCTGCCCTGCTATCATCCGCGCATTCCCCTGCCGCACGAGCCGCACCCTGCCATGCACCGCCATACCGTTCACGACGACATTGATGACTTCGACGACGTCGGCCCCAGCAAGACCGAACAGAAAAAAGCCATGGAGCGCCTGCAGGCACTGGGCGAGCGGCTGGGTGAGCTGCGCACCGAGCGCCTGCGCAAGATGCCGATTTCCGAGCGTCTGTTCGTGGCACTGGAAGAGCTAAAGCGCCTGAAGTCACATGAAGCCATCCGCCGCCACAAGCAGTACATCGGCAAGCTCATGCGTGACGAAAACGAAGAAGCCATCCTGGGCGTGCTCAACCCGCTCGCCAATCCGGCGCTGAACAAGCAGATGGAAGTGCTAGCCGACCGCCTGCTGATGCAGGGCGACCCGGCCATCAATGACACCGTGCGCCGCTTTGCCGCCGCCGAGCGCCACACGCTACGCCAGTACGTGCGCTCCGCCCTGAAAGAGCAGCAACTGATCGGAGAACTACCGGAGGATCAGCAGGCGGCCGCGGAAAAACCGGCGCACCACAAACTGCTGACTTATCTGCGCGAAATCGCCGCGCTGACAAACTAACGCTTACTGAGTAATGCTTTTCAGCAAGTGGCTTCCCAGGCAGGGATGGTCAGATCGCGAATCAATCACGCTTGAGTGATTGATTCAGCGTGGAGTGATTCCGGAGAGGTGCCGGAATCGCGGGCTGAAAAAACCCGGGATGGGCGATTTTCAGCAAGTGGCTAAGAAGGCTCTGGGCCACACCATTCGCCCTGAGCTCGTCGCACTGTAGTTTCCGTGGGTCATTGAGGCAGCGCTCACCAAACTCGATGGCGTGCGACAGGAGCCTGAAGCAAGCCTCAGCCCGAGCAGCGTCACTCAGAGGCTCACGGCCGGCGACGAAAAATCTCCCGTGCCTGGCAAAACACTGTCTGAGCCATACCCTCCTGGCGCTGGCAAGGCTCTATCGGGCTTTTCGCCACGCTCGGCACGAAGCCCCACCACCTGTTGAACTTCCCTTGTCTGTCGACGCAGAGGAAAACACACAGGCAATGACGCACTGCGGCCTACAGCGACATCTGCTCGCTAAACAGGCCAGTGCCGCCCTTCTGACCGAACCAGTCGCCAATATCCACCTGACAGCCACGCTGCTTGAGCGCATTGCCCACCGCAACGAGATACGCGGTATCGGCCATCCCATTGAACAGGCCGATGACTTCACGACCGAGCCGCGTAAACGGATAAACCGCGAGCGTGAGATGCAGGCCCTCGCCACGAATGAACAGCGCCTTGGCCTGGCAGCGCAGCACGACACGGAACTCTTCCTTCGATACCGACTTGAGCGTGAGCGTCGCTTTGCGGTCTTCACTGACGAGGCCGATATCGCGCAAATGCTCCAACAAAGGCTCGTGGATGTCGGCATGGAAATAACCCGGCGCCTCGCGGCAGACAAAACCACCGAGATCGAGCCGAGTAATCAGGCTGAGCGCTTCGAGATCACTGCGCGACAGCGTGGCCAGAAACGCCAGCGTGCGCAGGCTGTGCGTGCCGGGCTGGCGCACCTCGTTCAGCAACACACGCGCCCACAGGCTCTGGAAATCTTCTGCCACAGCGCGCGCCGCTGCTTCCTGCCAGCGCAGCAACCAGTCAGCATCCACAGCGCGCTCGGACAAACTATCAATCGCACTGCTCTCGACCAGCATGTCGGCCCGTAGGCCGATACGGCGCACATTGAGTGAACGGCGTAGCGCCAGAATATCCGCCTCTAACCTGATTTTCGCGAGAGCCTCGGCGGCACTGGGCACACGCAGGGCCAGCAAAGGGTCATCGCCCACCTGCTCGATCAGCGGATTCAGGCGAATGGAGCGGGTGAACGAGGCATCATCGGGAACATCGACAATTTCGCCCGCTCGATTGAAACGTCGACGGCCCGCATGAAGGTCATCCAGCTCGCGCAACATGGTTTCGATGGCCGCCAGCTCACCTGCGCGCACCTGCGCATGCGATCGGCCGGTCTGCCGGATTTGCCAGGGGGTCAGCAACGCCGACTCGCCACCGCCAAACAGCGTCTGCCAGAGCTTGTCGGAGAGCTTTTGCTGCAAGGCGTAGTCAGTAGACATGCGAAAAGTCCGGGCAACGGAACGGCCATGTGTCAGCGCAGCAAAACACTGGCGCGACAGTCACCCAAGCGGTGACAGACAGGTGACCCCATCCGCCACACGGGTGGCGCCTCGCCTCAGCGGCAGCGGCAGCGCCTCAGGATCAGGATCAGGATCAGGGCCGATTGCGGCCGAGCTTGTCGTGGCTCGACACCCACTGGTCCGAGACAATGGCCGAGGCCAGCGACAGCTCGCCGCAGAGCACGGTGGCGGCCACAATTTCGGCCAGCTTGTTGACCTTGCCCGACCCGTAGCACCCCATCACTTCCAGACATTCCCGCTGCGTGGGCAGGCCGGTGCCACCGCCATAAGTAGCGACAATCAGCGCCGGAATGGTGGCGGAAAAGTAATAGTCGCCATTGGCTTTCAGTTCACCATGCACAAAACCAGCGGACGATTCGGCCACATTGGCAACATCCTGCCCACAGGCAATGAACATGGCCGTGATGCCGTTGGCGAAATGCGCACCATTGTTCACCGAGCCCGCCATCAGCGCGCCCATGTTGGAAAGCTGGCGCTGGCGGAACAGGGCCTCGCCACTGGTGTGCATCACATCGCGGAGCAACTCGGCCGGCAGCGTGATTTCCGCCACCACGCGTTTGCCGCGCGTGTGCAGCGCGTTGACATGCGAATGCTTCTTGTCGGTATCGAAATTGGCGGCCAGCGAAAAATGCTCAAGGCCGGCAGGCTTGTGGCCGAGAATCCACATGCACGCATGGCGCGTCGCTTTGGACACCATGTTCTGGCCAGCCGCATCACCCGTGGTGAAGCAGAAACGCAGCCAGCGCATCTTGCCCATGCTGTACTGCTCGATTTTGACCAGCTTGCCGGAATTCGTAGTTTCTTCGGCCGATGCTTTGATGGCCGCAAAATTTTCCTCCACCCACCGACCAAAGTCGCGGGCATGGCGCGCGTTCTCGAAAACAAAAACCGGGGCGCGTTGCATGCTGTCGTCGATCACGGTGGTGATGACGCCGCCGGCCTCACGCGTGAGACGCATGCCGCGGCTGTAACTCGCCAGCAGGGTGCCTTCGGTCGTGGCCATGGGCACATAGAACTCGCCCTGCGCATGCTCGCCTTTGACCAGAAGCGGCCCGGCAAAGCCCATGGGAATCTGGGCTACACCAGCAAAGCCTTCGATGTTGCCCGGCAACACCGAGGGCTCGAACGAGTAACGGCCGACATGATTCAGCGCCGCACCGGTTTCTGCCGTTACCGTTTTACGGCGCGCAGTGGCCATTTCGTGGGTGTAATCATTCTGCGCATCGCGCGGGAGCTTCTGCATGGCCGGACTTCCTTTTTGTTCTTTTGATGTTTTTTCTGATGTTGTTCTGATACTGCGCTGATGCCGCTTTTTAGCCGCTTGCTGAAAAACGCCCATCACGGACTTTTTCAGCAAGCAGCTAGTGCCGTTTCCTGGCACCGTGCTGATGCCGTTTCTGATCGCTGAACGTCACCGCCAACAGCAAACGGCTGATACAAGCTCAGGCACCGCTGCCGGAACCTGTGTGGAGGCAACTGTCAGGGCCTGTGTCAGAGCCAGTGTTCAGAGCAGGGCAGGCAGTCATGAAGTCAGGACTGCACACCGTGTCGCACAGACGCCAGCATTGCACACCCCAACCCTGCAGTAACAACAACACTGAAACGACCCAGAGAGCACCGCGATGTTTTACCGCATTCCCCTGCGCCGGCATTGGCCGCCCTGACAAGGCATGGGGCAAGCGGGTTGTGGACTGTCGCAGAGGGGCCGGCTCAGGCCAGCGGCGGCATGAACTCGGCAAGCTTGTCCGAGGTTTTACGCAGGTTGATCGAGAGCAGTGACGCAATGCCCTTGAGAATCTTGATACCGACTTCCGGATGCAGCTTCAGGATGAGCTCGAAGCCCTTGCGCGTCAGCACAATCAGGCTGGACGACGTACAGGCGCGAATGCTGGCGGAGCGGGTCAGTTTGTCGATCAGCGCCATTTCACCGATAGAACCGCCTTTGGCGAGCGTGGTGATGACCACGGGTTGGGCATTCTGGTTGAGCTTGATCACATCCAGTGCACCCGAGGCGACAAAACACACGTAATCGCCCTTTTCCCCTTCTTTGAAGACAAATTCGCCGGGCTCGACCTTGTTGAAGAACATGTACTTCTCGATGGTCTGCAATTCCTGCGGATTCAGCCCCGAAAAAATCGGAATCAGGCTGAGATGATCCGCCAGACGTTCACTCATGGGACTTCCCCGGCTCAAGGCGCTAGTACAACTCGATGCAAGATGATGCAGGTGGTCGGCGTCCTGCCGGCCATGGACTGTCTATTTAGCCTATTGGCGCCGTCTTGTCAGCGGATTCGTCGATGCTTTTGCACTGGCATGCGTGCTTGCAAGCTGACCTGTTCGTCGCGATCAGGAACAACACACAGCATGCCGGGGCCGTCGGCCTCGCGCTCAGCAAGCACGCGCCCCCAGGGATCCACAATCTGGCTGTGGCCAAAGGTCGTGCGGGTGGGCGAGTGCACCCCGCCTTGGCCCGCACCGATGACGAAAATCTGGTTTTCGATGGCACGGGCACGCAGCAATACCTGCCAATGTGCAGCGCCCGTCAACGCGGTAAACGCTGAGGGCACGCTGACCAGTCCGGCACCATCCGCCACCAAGGCACGGAAGAGCTCGGGAAACCGCAGGTCGTAGCACACGCTGAGGCCCAGCCGCCCCAGCGGGGTATCGACACAGACCGGCACATCGCCGGGCTCGAACGTGGCGGACTCGCGATAGGAGCCGGTGGCATCCGCCACCTCCACGTCGAAAAGATGAATCTTGTCGTAGCGCGCAACAACATCGCCTTGTGCATTCAGCACATGGCAGGCGGTGCGCACACGGCCGTCCGGCACCGCTGTGCCGTCCGGGCGGGCGGCGGCCGGCAGGGTGCCAGCGACAATCCAGAGGCGGTGCCGGCGCGCCATGTCGCCAACACGCGCCAACAGCGCGGGCAGTTGCTGTGCAACCTCGCGGTAACGCCCGGCATCGAAGACGGCAAAATTTTCCGGCAGCACTGCTAGTGCGGCACCGGCGGCGGCGGCTTCGGCCAGCAAGCGGTCGGCTGCTGCAAGATTGGCCTCCACATCCGGCCCCGAGCACATTTGCAGAGCCGCAAGACCATTTTGCATTGGGTACAACCCCTGCTGTGTTTGCAACAACTAATTAGCCGCCACCAACCGAGTTCGCCACTCCTTGAAATCCTCGATCGAGTATAGGTACGGCCTATCCGTAGATGGCAAATCGGCCGCACCAAGACCTTCCAACACACTCCAAACAACTTGATCAGTCACACGGCCATCCGAACTAAGAATCGAAAACGCCCACTGCGCCACCTGCTCTCTTGTTTCCTCAGCAGCGCATAGCGCATCAATTTTCCTAATCAATTCTTCGCGTGACGGGATGGCTTCCATGGCCATTATCTCCGCCCCATGTAGTTACCTGCCTCATCGAAAATTCGATGATTCATTGGCTCCGTTACCGGCTTCGGCGCGACGCTACGAACCCTACCCGCCTGATCCAAGGTTTCGTACCAAGTGCGAGTTCCGCCTGTAGCAGGGTCCCATTCGCGAACGAGGCGCGCACCTGCCATTTCGCCAGGATCTCGGGCTGCCTTAAGTTCGCCATAAAAGCGGAAGCGGCCATTTTCTAGTTCCTTGGTTCCGGCAGCGCCGTATTTTTCAAGCTGCCTGTAGTATTCCGCCAGCCTCGCACCCTGCAGCGAACTTTCAGCTCCGCGAGATGCTGTGTTTGCAACCCCACATTACGGCCAGCTTTACCAGTGGACTACTTCAAGCGTCCGGTGTCGAGCAAATGCCGCACAAAAGCATCATGCAAACCATCGCCCAGACTCTTTCCATCCGCATCGACCAAATAAATACGGCCCTTCTCTGCCAAGGTCGTCCCTCCATCGATCGAGGTCAAAATAGATACTGCGAACCCTCGCAGGCACTCAGACAGCACCTGCTTAAGATCATCGCCACTCACTCCAGAATTCGAGAGAGCGTGCTGAATCCTCTGATACGGCTCTTTTTCCTCAACCCAAGAAAGATCTGCATCAGACTTTTCCAATGCATCAGAGACAGCCTCACCCCAATACTCCATTGACTCAGCGATATCTTCGAAAAATTCGCACTTATTGTTTTTCATGCTCAAATCTCAGAATCCACCTGGAAATTTAAAATTCCCTTCGTATTTTCGATCAATCTGCTTTGCAAATTCTGCGACTTGTGCGGCAGAAGGACTCCCTCCGACCGATTTATCAAATCTCGCCCACTCAGCAGTAATGGCGACTGCAATTGGCGATAAAAGTTTTATTTATTACTCATTGGAAATTGAAAAGCTTGTCGGCAGGGACCTCCTGCGATTGAAGTTGAATTGATCAGAGCGTCCCTAAGAATTAGTCACGACAGAGTCTTTAATTTTATCGCGCATCAACTCCACAATGGGAGACATAATCTTTGAAGCCAGCCAAAGCCGAAAGAAAAGAAACTCCTTTTCGCCATTTCTTGAGGCATCTAACGAAAACTCAAGCCTAAAAGGGTAGATCAGCGCTGATAGCTCCCACATTGTAATCCAAGAATCAGTATCTGCTGCGGACCAATTTATCCGCGAGGTCTTTTTAACCTCTTGGCATCGCTCGAAGAGAACCAAACTCAAGTCAACATACGCAACGAGCCCTTGATCAAGGGCAGACCTTACCTCACGAAAATCAACCTGCAACCCCAAAAACAACGCCTCATTAATACCACAAACAAATCTAGTATATCGACGCCCCGAAAGATCGCTCCGGAGCTCGAGAAATGGAAATAGGTGGACAATCGCTGAAGAGACAAACTCCATCCACCCGCCTGAGTTAATGACATTTCCATTCCCAAGGAATCCCATTCTAAATTTCACCGCATCCGAGATTTTCTTATCCGCCTTAACAGAAGGTAAAAAGTCTGAAACTATTAATCTCTCCGCGCGCGAATAAACACTACTGACATTGCTCTGACGTATGTCCTGACAACGCTCAACTAGTTGATTGTCGAGTGCGGGCCATGCATTTTTATACACCTCCAGACTTAGCGTTTTATGTAGTCCTCTTCCGCTCAAAAGTCCCCAAGGAGAACACATGAGAGCTTGCGTTCGCAACGGTTCGGTTGCCTTTATCGTTTCGATCTCAAATTTCCGGTCACATGTAAGTGTGCTCTTATTGCGCGGATAAAAAAGGCTCATTGCATATCTGAGTGGATCATCAGCACCGATATCAGAAATAGATAAAAGACGCTGTGTTAGCTCGCTAGATAAGCTCATACACGCAATAGACAATTTTTCTCTTACTTCTGCGGTAAGCATGATTACATTAAACTCACGGAGCCATAGCGGGCGTCAAGGGAGCAGCTACCGGGAGCAGGTAACTCTGTCCTGAAATTACGAAAAACGTGGCAACACCTGCTGCCGCCCCATACTGGACTTGCTCACCAACACTGGTATGAATTCTATCTAATTTTTTATGGTCATAGTAAATCAATCCCTCCGCCTCTCTTCCATTAGGAATAAAATATCTGAATTCATAAAAAAAGCCATTCGTGTGTGGCGCGACAATCTTAAGCTCACCATAGAATGGAATAGGTGCGCCCTTACTTGTCCCCAGCCCCCAATCAACTTGATTGAAATTGAATTTCGAAATAGAACCAAGCTCCTGAGCGTAGCGAGTAGCCTGCATAATCGCCTTATCATGCTTATAACCAATCATATTACTTACTGGCTTAAGCTCCCAAACGCCGCCAATACCACCATCGGTCCAATAGAGATCCGGCCTAAAGGAAAAGCCCTGCATATTAGTAAATGGCACTTCCGAGAACCAACCACGCCCATCGTAATTCGGCAATGAGCTTCGACTCCAAGTGCTAAGACTCAAGTGTGCTGTTACGCCCAGCCTAGTCCACTCTGTGGCCTTACCCGAAGGATCAGTATTTGTAAGCGGCGAGTTCCAAACATAGCTGTACCGGTTCAGATCCTGCGGATTCTCAGGGTACGCCAGCACCGGATCAGGGCTCAGGAA
>JAUXNL010000579.1 GCA_030684415.1 Moraxellaceae bacterium
GCTCAAGGCGCGCAAGCCCCAGGCCTCGCGCCCGCGCTCTCCCGAAGTCTACCTGCTGGCCCAGGATTTCCGGGGTTGAACCGTCCTCCTCCCCCTGACAGGTTGTCAGTCCGGAGGCGGCCCTATAATGTCCTTGGACACGCCGCTGCCCCCGGGTACCGGTTACTGCAACCCTGAGGGGGTTTCCCTTGAACGACATGTTGAAGAACCTGATTCTGTGGCTGGTCATTGCGGGTGTGCTGGTATTCGTCTTCAGCAACTTCAACCAGCAGCAGACCACCAAAAGCCTCAACTACTCCGAGTTTGTGGCGGCTGTCGACAATGGCGACGTCCGCAAGGTGAAGATTGACGGGCTGACCATCGCTGGCGAGCGCCAGAATGGCGACAAGTTCACCACGGTCCGTCCGCCGGTGCAGGATGCCGAGCTGATGCCGTCGCTGCTGTCGCGCAAAGTGATTGTCGAGGGGGCGGCGCCCGAGCAGCAGAGTGTGTGGATGCAACTGCTGGTGGCGGCCTTCCCTGTCATTCTCATTGTGGCGCTGTTCATGTTCTTCATGCGCCAGATGCAAGGCGGTGGGGGTGGAGCGGGCGGACGTGGCGGTCCCATGACCTTTGGCAAGTCCAAGGCACGTCTGCTGTCTGAAGACCAGATCAAGACGACGTTTGCTGATGTCGCCGGTTGTGACGAGGCTAAACAGGATGTCGAGGAAATCGTTGAATTCCTGCGTGATCCGGGCAAGTTCCAACGCCTCGGCGGCAAGATTCCCCGTGGCGTGCTGATGGTCGGCCCGCCCGGCACAGGCAAGACCTTGCTCGCCAAGTCGATTGCTGGCGAAGCCAAGGTGCCATTCTTCTCCATCTCCGGTTCTGACTTTGTGGAAATGTTCGTCGGTGTCGGTGCCTCGCGTGTGCGTGACATGTTCGAGCAGGCCAAGAAGCAGGCGCCGTGCATCATTTTCATCGATGAAATTGATGCGGTCGGTCGTCATCGCGGTGCCGGTCTTGGTGGCGGGCATGACGAGCGTGAGCAGACCCTGAACCAGTTGCTCGTTGAAATGGACGGTTTTGAAAGCAACGACGGCATCATCGTGATTGCAGCAACCAACCGCCCTGATGTGCTGGATAACGCGCTGCTGCGTCCGGGTCGCTTCGATCGCCAGGTGGTGGTCGGCCTCCCGGACATTCGCGGGCGCGAGCAGATCCTGAAAGTGCATATGCGCAAGGTGCCGCTTGGCGAGGATGTATTGCCTGAGCGGATCGCGCGCGGCACCCCCGGATTCTCGGGAGCGGATCTTGCCAATCTGGTCAATGAGGCGGCCTTGTTTGCGGCACGCAACAACAAGAAAACGGTCGAGATGCAAGAGTTCGAGCAGGCCAAGGACAAGATCATGATGGGCGCTGAGCGCAAGTCCATGGTCATGTCGGATACCGAAAAGCTGAACACGGCGTATCACGAAGCGGGCCACGCAATTGTCGGGCGCTTTGTGCCTGAGCATGATCCGGTCTACAAAGTTTCCATCATTCCCCGTGGTCGTGCGCTTGGCGTGACCATGTTCCTGCCTGAAGAAGATCGCTACAGCTGGTCCAAGCGTGGCATCGAATCGAAAATATGCTCGATGTTTGGTGGGCGTATCGCGGAAGAGCTGACGCTGGGCTTTGACGGTGTGACCACGGGTGCCAGCAATGACATCCAGCGTGCGACTGAAATGGCACGCAACATGGTGACCAAGTGGGGGCTGTCAGAAAAGATGGGCCCGCTGATGTACGAAGAGGATGAAGGCGAAGTTTTTCTCGGGCGCTCCGTGACCCAGCGTAAGAATGTGTCGGCTCAGACGGCTATGGATATCGACAACGAAATTCGTGCAATCGTGGATCGTTGCTATGACCGTGCTCGCCAGATTCTGGTCGACAATCGTGACAAGCTCGATCTCATGGCCGAAGCGCTGATGCAGTATGAAACCATCGATGCCGAGCAGATTGACGCCATCATGGAAGGCCGGCGTCCGGCGCCGCCCAAAGACTGGAACAGTGGCAGTGGTGCATCTGGTGGCGGTACGCCAGTGGTGGCGGATACGGCCACACCAACTCCCGGTGCGGATGCCGACTCCTCAGGCAGCTCCGGGATTGGCGGCCCTGCCGGTCAGCACTGAGTCACCTGCGCTTTCCTGACCGGGCCGCTGATGCGGCCCGAGTCATTTCAACTCCCTGCCTGTGTGTATGACATGAATACTGAGCTTGTCTGCGGTAGCCGACATCTTGATCTTTCTTCGCCTCGCGTCATGGGCATCTTGAATGTCACGCCGGACTCTTTTTCAGATGGTGGTTGCTTTGTCACGGTCGAGGCTGCGTTGCGCCAGGCTGTGCAGATGCAGGCGGATGGCGCCGCCATTATTGATATCGGTGCAGAAAGCACGCGTCCCGGCGCCGTGCCGGTATCGGCCCAAGAAGAGCTGGATCGGTTGTTGCCGGTAGTGGAGGCGGTAGCGCGTGAAGTGGATGTGGTCATTTCGGTAGATACCTCGACGGCAGAGGTGATGCGTGAGGCCGCTGCCCGTGGGGCGGGCTTTCTCAATGATGTACGTGCCTTGCGGCGGCCAGGGGCCGTGCAGGCGGCGGCGGCCACCGGGCTCCCCGTTTGTCTGATGCACATGCAGGGCGAGCCTGTCAGCATGCAGCAGCAGCCGCATTACGAGAGCGTGCAGGAGGAGGTGAGTGCTTTTTTTGATGCGCGCGTGGCGGCGTGTGCGCTGGCGGGCATCGGCCCGGAGCGACTGGTCATCGATCCCGGCTTCGGGTTTGGAAAGTCGCTGGCGCACAATGTCGCCCTGCTAGAAGGCTTGGAGCGGTTTGCGGCACGAGGCATGCCTGTGCTGGTCGGGCTGTCACGCAAATCCATGCTCGGAGCGTTGCTGGGTGGTGCGCCGCTGGATCAGCGTCTGCATGCGGGTGTGGCAGCGGCCGTGATTGCGGTGATGAAGGGCGCGGCAATTGTGCGTGCCCACGATGTGAAGGCCACTGTTGATGCATTAGCAGTGGCAGCGGCGGTGCAAAAGCATCGTCGCGTAAAGGAGCTGGCATGAAAAAAACCTATTTTGGCACCGATGGGATTCGTGGTCGTGTGGGCGAGGCCCCCATTACGCCAGAGTTTGCTCTCCAGTTGGGTTGGGCTGCTGGCAAGGCATTGGCCAGGCAGGGGCGTGCCTCGGTGGTGGTGGGTAAGGACACGCGACTGTCCGGCTATCTGCTGGAGTCTGCGCTTGAGGCCGGGCTTTCGGCGGCGGGCGTCAGTGTGCGTTTGCTCGGGCCCATGCCAACGCCTGCGATTGCCTATCTCACGCGGGCCTTTCATGCCAGCGCCGGGATTGTGATTTCGGCATCGCACAATCCCTATTACGACAACGGCATCAAATTCTTTGGTGCGGACGGAAAAAAACTGGCGGATGCTGTTGAGGCGGAAATCGAAGCGTGGCTCGAAAAGCCACTCACGATCGATGCGCCGGATGCGCTGGGCAAGGCAATGCGTCAGGAAGATGCTCGCGGCCGGTATATTGAATTCTGCAAGTCGAGCTTCCCCTTCAGTCTCAGTTTGAGTGGGCTGAAAATTGTCGTCGATGCGGCTCACGGTGCGGCCTATCAAGTCGGGCCTGCCGTGTTTGGTGAGTTGGGTGCGGAGGTGATTCGTCTGGCATGTGAGCCGGATGGACTCAACATCAACCGCGATTGTGGCTCAACCCATCCTGAGGGCTTGCAGGAGGCTGTACTCGCGCAGGGCGCGGATGTCGGTATCGCTTTTGATGGCGACAGTGATCGCGTCGTCATGGTGGATCGTCAAGGCGCATTGGTCGACGGTGATGAGCTGATTGTCATCATTGCGCAGGCCCGTCTTGCTGCAGGCCTTCCCGTGCAGGGGGTGGTCGGCACGCTCATGAGCAATCTGGGCATGGAGTTGGCGCTGCGCGAAATGGGGCTGGAGTTTGTGCGCGCCAACGTGGGCGACCGCTACGTCATGGCGGAGCTGGAGTCGCGCGGCTGGACCCTGGGGGGAGAAGCGTCAGGCCATATTGTCTGTCTCGATAAAACCACAACGGGCGATGCCATTATTGCGGCACTGCAGGTGCTGGCGGCGATGGTGTCTTCCGGTCGGGCATTGCACGAGTTGCGTGGTGCCATGCAGAAGTTCCCGCAAAAGCTGGTGAATGTGCGTGTGGCGAAGCGCAGTGATCCCATGGCGCACGCCGGTATTGCGCAAGCGGTGCGGGCTGCCGAAGAACGCATGGCGGGGCGAGGTCGTGTCTTGCTGCGTGCGTCGGGCACCGAACCGCTCATTCGCGTGATGGTGGAGGGCGCCGAGCATGGTCTGGTTGGCGCCTTGGCGGACGAGCTTGCGGCGCTGGTAGAGACGGCTCTGGCCTAAGGTTTGATCTGATGCCCGGTCTGAGGTCTGGCCTGTTCCGGGTTCGCTAAAAAAAGACCGGGCATTGGTTGTTTCGCCGGGGCGGCTTCGCTAAGATTGCGCCCCTCGCGCCGGGGAGCCCGGATAGAGAGGATGCGATGCGCCGCAACAAGCTGGTGGCCGGCAACTGGAAAATGCAGGGGCGACAGGCTGGCAACACGGCCTTGGTCGGCTCGCTGCTAGCGCATGCTGCAGAGTGGTCCGGTGTGGAAATGTGGGTGGCGCCGCCGCTGCCGTATTTGCAGCAAGTCGGCGCACTGCTGTCGGGCTCTACGGTTTCCTTGCTCGCGCAGAATGTCTCTCACGAGGATGATGGCGCCTGCACAGGTGAGGTTTCTGCTGGCATGCTGGCAGACTGTGGTTGCATGGCGGTGATTGTGGGTCATTCCGAGCGTCGTTCGCGATATGGCGAAACGGATGCTCAGGTGGCGGAAAAGTTTGTAAGAGCGCAGGCGGTTGGTTTGGTGCCGGTGCTGTGTGTTGGTGAGACATTGGCCGAGCGTGATGCCGGGCAAACCGAGGGCGTGGTGCTGCGCCAGCTTGAAGCGGTCTTGCAGCGTGCTGGCGTAAAGTCCTTCGCAAATGCCGTGCTGGCTTATGAGCCGGTGTGGGCGATCGGGACGGGCCATAGCGCAACTCCCGCACAGGCGCAGGCCGTGCATGTGGTGTTGCGAGAGCATGTGGCGGTGGTCGACCCGGTAACAGCGGCTGCGTTAAGGGTGTTGTACGGCGGCAGTGTAAAAGCGTCGAATGCGGCGGAGCTGTTTGCAATGCCGGATATTGATGGCGCCTTGGTGGGTGGGGCGTCGCTGGACGCCAATGAATTTGCAGCGATTGCCCGGGCTGCCCGGGCAGCGCAATAAGCGTGTAATGCGCAACAGGTAATAGAGCGATGGAAACCCTGATCCTTGTAATGCATGTCGCGGTGGCGATTGTCATGGTCGGGCTGGTGTTGCTACAGCAGGGCAAGGGGGCCGAAATGGGCGCCTCGTTCGGCGCCGGGTCGTCGCAAACCGTTTTTGGTGCTGCGGGCGCTGCTGGCTTTCTGGTCAAGCTGACGGCCGTGCTGGCCGCCGTGTTCTTTGTGACTAGCCTGACGCTGGCGATTTATGCGCGAAAGAATGCAACCAACTATGGTCGTATTCCTGATGCTCCTGCTGTGCAGGTGCCTGCGGCTCCAGTGGGTGATGTGCCTGCCTCGCCGGTAGCGCCAGCGGCAGGTGATGTACCCGTAACACCGGCAAACTGAGATGGCCGGGCCCGCAAGGGCGAACAGGATCTGCGGAAGTGGTGAAATTGGTATACACGCAACCTTGAGGTGGTTGTGCCTCACGGCATGGGGGTTCAAGTCCCCCCT
>JAUXNL010000580.1 GCA_030684415.1 Moraxellaceae bacterium
CAAGGTCAAGCTGGAAATGGCCGTGCGCGAAGACCAGGTCGAAGCCGGCATCGAAGCCATCATGAAGGCTGCCGGTACCGGCAAGATTGGCGACGGCACGATTTTCGTCACGGATCTGGAGCAGGTCATCCGCATCCGTACCGGCGAAACCAACAACGACGCCATCTGATCACGCCTTTCTGACTCAAACCGGATTGTGGGGACTTTCCATGCTGCAACGTTCTGTTCGCAGCAGCCTTTGGCTGCTGCCATTTTTCTGTGTGCCCGCGCTGGCTGAAGATGCCGCGCCTGTTCTGAATGCCGGCAACACTGCCTGGATACTGACCGCCACCGCGCTGGTGCTGTTCATGACCCTGCCGGGGCTGGCCCTGTTCTACGGCGGCCTGGTGCGTTCGCGCAACGTGCTCTCCGTGCTGATGCAGTGCTTTGCGATTGCCGCCGGCGTATCGCTGCTCTGGCTGATCGGCTTTTATTCACTGGCCTTCAGCGATGGCGGCAGCCTCAACAGCCTCACCGGCGGCCTGTCGAAAGCGTTCTTCAGCGGCGTTGGCGCCGACAGCCTGCAGGGTGACATTCCCGAAGTGCTGTTCGCCGCCTTCCAGATGACCTTCGCCATCATCACGCCCGCCCTCATCATCGGTGCGATTGCCGAGCGCATGAAGTTCTCCAGCATGATTATCTTCAGCCTGGCCTGGACACTGCTGGTCTATGTACCGGTTTGCCACTGGGTATGGGGCGGCGGCTTTCTGGCCAAGATGGGCGTGCTCGACTTTGCCGGCGGCATCGTGGTGCACATCACCGCAGGCGTAGCCGCGCTGGTGGCGGCAATTGTGGTCGGCCCGCGCAAAGGTTTCCCGAAAGTCGCCATGCCGCCGCATAACATGACGATGACCGTGATCGGCGCCGGCATGCTCTGGGTGGGCTGGTTCGGCTTCAATGCCGGCTCCGCGCTTGCCGCCAACGGCTCGGCCGGTATGGCACTGTTTGTCACGCATATTTCCGCCTCTGCCGGCGCGCTGATGTGGATGGCACTGGAATGGAAACGCTTCGGCAAGCCCTCCATGCTGGGCGTGGTCACCGGCATGGTCGCCGGCCTTGGCACCATTACCCCGGCCTCGGGCTTTGTCGGCCCGGCCGCCGCGCTGGTGATTGGTCTTTCCGCCGGCTTTGTCTGCTTCTTCGCCACCCAGTTCGTGAAGCGCAAGCTGGAAATTGACGACTCGCTCGACGTGTTTCCCGTTCACGGCGTCGGCGGCATTCTCGGCACATTCCTGGTCGGCATTTTCTGCGCACCTGATCTCGGCTTGTTCAGCGGCACCGGCTTTGGTGGCGACAACGCCAGCATCGGCGAACAGCTGGGCGTGCAGTCGGTGGCCATCTTGGTCACGATTGCCTACACCGCCGTGATTACCTGGGGCCTGCTCAAACTCACCAGTCTGTTGACGGGTGGCTTGCGCGTGACGGCCGAAG
>JAUXNL010000230.1 GCA_030684415.1 Moraxellaceae bacterium
GCACTTTTTGCGCAAAGCGGCGATTAAGAAAAGCCAGATCCGCTTGTTCACCCAGCAGCATCGACAACACTTGTTGCTCGGTATGCTGTGGAGCATCGCCGGCACGCAACTGGCGCTCGGCAATACTCATGGCATTGGCAATCATCAGCGCCTCATAGGCACGGTCTTTTGGCAGCAAGGGCAGCAGCTCCTTGCGCAACAGCTCTCTTGCAACGGCCAGCAGCTCTGCGCCATCCGGTTGTTCACGCATTGTCTTTCTTCCTCACGCCTGCGATTGCCGACACGTCATTGCCCACTCGCCTTAGCCTTAGTTAGCCTTGGCCGCACCCGAACCCACACCCGTCATGCGCAAAATTTCCAGCTCCAGCTCGGGCACGATATGCGCCGTCAGTGCCAACTCGAGTGACGGCTCCTGACCGGACACATGCCGCTCGCCCTGCTGCAAAGCGATAATGGCCCAGCGCACATGGGCATACACTTCCCAGTAAAACACCGCATCGGCATTCACCGGCTTGCCGCTCACAGCTGAATAGCCACGGTACAGCGCCGCACGCGAACCGATACCACCCGCTTCTTTTTCGAACTGACCAAAGCGCCAGCACCGCGCGCAAAACCAGCCGATGTCTTCCAAGGGATCAGACCAGGCCGCAAACTCCCAGTCGAGCACGGCGGTGAGACCTTGCTCATCGACCATGTAATTACCGGTGCGCCAGTCGCGATGCGTGAGCACTCGCTGTGTCGTCACCGGTGCATTTTTTTCCAACCAACGGATACCCCATTCCAGCGCCGGGAAAGCCGTGTGGTGGCCATCGAGAAAGGCTCGAAACTCCTGCACACCCTGTAAAGCTGGCGACAATTCAGACTGCTTCAGGAAATCCAGCGCCGCGACAGGCGGGCGGATGCTGTGCAGCTTTGCCATTTCCGCACCGATACGCTCGACGAGTGCTTCGCGATCACCCCCAAGGCTTGCATCCTTGACCAGGCGAAAGCCGGCGGCCGTACCGGCGGCACGACGCATGACAAAGAAATCGCGGCCAAAGACCGACTTGTCGCCCAGCCAGAGCGGCTCGGGCACGGTCACGCCCGCCGCAAATGCCGCTTGCAGCAGAGCGAATTCCTGCGCACGCGAATGCGATGCCGCCACCGCAGAGGCCGCATCACTGCGCAACACGCACTCCAACTGACCCGCTGCCGCACCGCCTTGCAGGCTGACGACCAGCAACCAGTTTTCCTGAATGGCGCCACCGGAAAGCAATTTAGCCTCCTGCACCACCGCCGTATCGGCGCCTGCTTTTTCCGCCAGAAAGCGCTCGACCGCCTGTTTCTGTTCTGCCTGCATGAATCGCCTACCGTTGAGTGCCCTGTCGAAAACGCAGGGCACCACTGTCTTGTTCAGAAAAATTCCTGATGTACCAGCATGCTCTTGCAGGAGAGGCTTCAGCCACGAATGACTATTCCTTTAGCCGCGAATAACCATCCGTCTCGACACGAATGCCCACCTCTTCCGCCGTGAATGACCAAAACCCTTCGCGGCTAAAGCCGCTCCTACAGGAAACCATTTTCAAATCTGCCAGCGGCGATGAAAGCGTACGGCGACGGTGGAAACGCACCGCACCGCATGCGGCGCTTACACGCCCCAGTGGAAAAATTCCTGGCCTTCATCCAGATACGCACGCGACAGCACCATCTTGTGGATTTCGCTGGCACCGTCGACTAATCGTGCTTGCCGCGCATAACGGTAAATCCATTCGACAATCGTGTCTTTGGAGTAGCCACGCGCGCCCAGCAACTGGATGGCGGTATCAGCCGCCTTGTGCAGCGTGTCGGCCACATGGATTTTCGCAATGGAAATATCGGTGCGCGCGAAATCGCCCTGATCGAGCTTCCAGGCGGCATTCATCGTCAGCAAGCGTCCGATATGGATGTCTTTTGCGGCATCCCCCAGCATCCACTGCACGCCTTCATGTTGCGCCAGCGTTTCGCCAAAACTCATGCGCTGCGACACATAACCGCCCGCTTCTTCCAGACAGCGCTTGGACAGCCCCAGCCAGCGCATGCAATGCGTGAGGCGTGCCGTGCCCAAGCGGATCTGCGTGACCTTGAGGCCATCGCCCACATTCAGCAGCCGGCATTCATCCGGAATTTCCAGACCGTCGAACACAATCTCGCAATGCCCGCCGTGCTCTTCCGGCCCCATGATGGGAATGCGGCGCTCGATGCGCCAGCCGGGCTGGTTGGCATCAAACAGGAACGCTGTGAGCCCTTTGCGTTCATCGTCGGAGGTGCGCGCAATCAGGATGAAATGCTGTGCGCCTTCGGCTCCCGTGATGAACCACTTGCGGCCGGTGATGACCCACTTGTCGCCCTTCTTTTCGGCCTTGGTGTAGGTGAGCGACGGGTCGGAACCACAGCCTTTGGGCTCGGTCATGGCAAAGGCAGAGCGCACCTTGCCGTCGATGATCGGCTGCAACCAGCGCTGCTTGAGTTCTTCTGTTTTCAGGATTTTTTCGAGCAGGATCATGTTGCCATCGTCGGGCGGCGCGGCATTGAACATGACCGGCCCGAACGGTGAGCGTGCGGCTTCTTCGTAGCAAGCGGCCATGCCAACCACGCCGATGCCCTGACCACCCCGCGACTTCGGAATCTGGAATCCCCACAGACCTTCGGCCTTGGCCAGCGCTCTCACCTGGGCGACTACGTCTTCACGGATGTTTTCGTGCTCGTCAAACACCTCGGGATTTTTTTCCAGCGGCAGCACGTTCTTTTCTACAAAAGCGCGCACACGCAGACGGTAATCTTCAATTTCGGGCGAGAGCGAAAAATCCATGAAACCTCCTCATCAGTACGGGCACGAATTCCGGCTGCCGTAAAAGCGAGCCGTTTTGCACCACCAGCGATAGCGTGCGAATGAATTCGCACCTACAAATTACGATTTACGAACCCTGCATGACGAGCGGCGTCCATCAGGATCAATCTTTCAAAAAAATCCACGCTGGGACTAACGCATGATTGCTGCCACACCGCTCAAGCGCGCATTCACGCCCAACAGTCCCAATCCCTGCA
>JAUXNL010000592.1 GCA_030684415.1 Moraxellaceae bacterium
TACGCAGAGCCGCCGCGATGATGTCATCAAATCCGGCGTCCGCCTCCAGCTTGTGCAAGGCGCAGGATTTAAGCGATCGCTCATCCGGTACATTCTGCAACCACTCATCCAGAATGCGCGGCGCCGCATCGTGGCCATAGCGCTGCAATGAAACCGACATCTGCCGCTCATGCTGGCTCAGGTAGTCGAACAGCAGGCGCAGGCGCTCGCTCGGCGTGCCATCGCTAAGGCCGGCGTAATAACCAGAAAGGTGAAGGTGAAATTCACGTGCCTGATCCAGCACATCACGGGTGCGCAGGGTACTCATGGCAGGGACTCCGTTGCGGAACTCCCTTTGAGCCTAGCCCTTGCCTGCTCACCCAGCCCTGCCATTGGTCGACCTGCAGCACCAGACTCACATCCCTGCATAAGCACGGGGCACTGAAAGTCGGGCTAGTTATGTGACAGGGAAAGCGATTGGTCGCTTGCTGAAAAATTCCGGTCCTGCAGGACTCCACACAACCGGAATTTTTCAGCGGCGCTCAAAGCTCGACGCGGACTGCGCCTGTCACCGAGCGCGCCCGTGCGCGGGCATCGTCGATATCAACGCCCAAGGCCAGACCGACACCCAGACGACGGCTGCCCTTTACCTCCGGTTTGCCGAACAGACGAAGGTCAGTATCAGGTTCAGCCAGCGCGGTGCCAAGATTGCCAAAGCGCATGCAGGTGGAATCGCCCGTCACCAGCAGCGCACAGGATGCCGCCGCGCCGTGCTGACGAATGACTGGCACCGGCAGCCCCAGAATTGCCCGCGCATGCAGGGCAAACTCGGAAAGCGGCTGAGAAATGAGGGTGACAAGACCCGTGTCATGCGGACGTGGCGAGACTTCGCTGAACCAGACCTGATTACCTTTCACAAACAGCTCGACACCGAAGATCCCGTAGCCGCCCAGCGCGGCTGTCACCGCGGCCGCCATGCGCTCGGCCTCGGCCAGCGCCGCCGGTGACATCGGCTGCGGCTGCCAGGACTCGCGATAATCGCCATCAATCTGCAAATGGCCGATGGGCGCGCAGAACGAGGTGCCGCCAGCATGACGCACGGTGAGCAGCGTGATTTCGTAATCAAAGTCGATAAAACCTTCGACAATCACCCGCCCCGCTCCGGCACGCCCGCCCGCTTGGGCGTAGGCCCACGCCGGCTCAAGATCGGCCGCACTTTTCAGCACACTCTGGCCCTTGCCAGAAGACGACATCACAGGCTTGACCACGCAGGGGAAGCCCAGCGTGTTGGCCGCCTCGGCAAACGCCGCAAAGTTATCGGCAAAGAAATATGGCGAGGTAGCCAGCCCGAGCTCCTCGGCGGCCAGACGGCGGATGCCCTCACGGTGCATGGTGAGCTGGGCCGCACGCGCCGTCGGGATGACACGCAATCCCTCGGCTTCCATCTCCACCAGGGTGGCCGTGGCCAGCGCTTCGATTTCCGGCACAACCAAGTGCGGCTTTTCCTGCTCGATGACGCGGCGCAAGGCGGCGCCGTCGAGCATGTCGATGACATGGCTGCGATCGGCCACCTGCATGGCAGGCGCATGCGCATAGCGATCCACGGCAATCACTTCGCAACCCAGACGCTTGAGTTCGATGACGACCTCTTTGCCAAGCTCGCCAGCACCGCAAAACAGCACACGCGTGGCCGATGAAGAAAAAGGCGTGCCCAGCGTCAGGGCAGAGTCAGGAGCAGTCATGGAGGCATTCCGGCGAGGGTGGACAGTTCAGTGGCCGGGGCGCGCGTCACTCAGGCAGCGCTGGCGCTCCGGCAGGAGCGCAAGGATTTTGCGGCGCTCGGCGGGCGCCATCAAGCCCCAGCCGCGGATCTCGCTGATATGGCGAAAGCAACCGCGGCAAATGTCATCGGTCTCAAGACGGCAGCGGCCGATACACGGAGAGAGGCTGGTGTCCTGCATGAAGCGTCTGCGCAAGGAAAGAAGGCCTGCATGGTCAGCCCGCTGGTCACCTGCTGCAATTGAACAAAGCGCCCGCTCACCACGCGCTCAGGGCTTTGTCGCCTCTTGGCCTGCTTGCCGCTCCACCCAGGGCTTCAAGCGTTCCAGCATGACCATTTGCACGGCCATGCTGGCGACTGCCTCCGCAAAGGGAATTTGCTCAACAATCTTGTGGGCCAGTCGCAGCATCAAGGGCGCTTCGTCACCAATCTCGTGCGCCGCTACGGAAAGCATCACCGTGTCGTCGCCCGCACGGGTCGGGTGCCACTCTGCCGCGCCATCCAGCCGCGCCAGCCCACCGCTACGACGCCGGTATTCCAGACGCTCTGGCGTTGGCCATTGCAAGTGCATGTCCATGTCAAAGCCGAAACGGATGACCAGCACGCCAAAATGCACCGACAGCCCCAGATCCACTTCGCGCCCGCGATCCTTCACGTCGATGCGGCGGATTTCTTTCTGTACGTCCGGTATGCGCTCATAAAGCGTGGACAGCCGTCGCGTGGCTTCAGGGCTCGCATTCATGCGCATGGCCACGGCCGAGTAGCGCAACGGCTTTTTCTTCTGCGTGACCGCTACCGCCTGCTCAGGCTCCAGTACTCCGATCTGGCCGTGCACACTCAGACGGTCCAGCAAGGGCTGGAGCTTTTCCATCGAGGCCCAGCCCGGAATGCCCGGCGTCACCGGTAGGCGCGTGGAAAGGCTGTAGTTGCGGCGAATTGACTCCACACCACCGGCAGCGGCGATATAGGGCCCGATGGATTGCAGTTCAGGATAGGCTTCCATGAACTTGCGCGCGAAAAAGCTCTTCAGCTCGATGCGATCCCAGTAGGTGAACACCAACAAAGAGCGGTTGGCGTCCACCGGCAAAAATTCCCAGCGGGTCAGTACCGGTTGATCGGCCAGCTCGTCTGTCATGCCACCGAGCATGGCAATCAGTGACTTTGCCTGACCATCAATCAGCATGCCGGAAATGCTGCCATCGTCTTCAAACGCCTGCTTGGCCCGAAAATCCACCGCAATCGTGGCCAGTGCTGGCAGCGGAATCTCGACGCGAAAGCGCGTCACCATATTGCGCCCGTCCAGCGCCTCAACGCCTGAATCGGTCAGCATCGGGAACAGTGTCTTGTAGGCGGGAATGTCGCGCATGCGCTGGCGCAGGGCGTGCGCCGGCAAGTCCACCACCGCCACCGACGACACGAAACGGGCAGCGCGGAAGGGGCGCGGGCCTTTGGCGCCCGGCAGGGTGATATCGCGCACAGGATGCGCAAAAACCAGCAGACGGTTGTCGAGCCGTGCGGAAAAGTCCGAGGGCTTCAGGCCAAGATCCGCCAGATGCGGCGCATCATTCACCCAGTCGGCCAACATCCATGGCTTGATCTTGGGCGCGGCCATGGCCACGGGCACCAGCAAGAACAGCAGCAGAACAGCC